>JBGSSC010000331.1:0-3987 GCA_041737265.1 Terrimicrobiaceae bacterium
GAAAAACAGAAGCGCGACTGGTTCCGCTTCAACCGCTCGACGCTGGGATCGCTCGAGTTCAACGGCGGTCACGCCTACCCGGACTGGTGGGAACGTTACCACGAGACCCACCCCGACATCTTCGCTCTACAACCCAACGGCACGCGCACGCCTGCGGCCGAGCCAAAGGACGTGAAGCTTTGCGTGTCCAACCCCGATGTGGCGAAGTTGTGGCTTGAGATCGCCACGCAGAAACTGAACGACGACCCGGCGTGCATGACGGTGAGCGCCAGTCCCAACGACGGCCCCTGGTTCTGCGTTTGTGAAAAGTGCCGCGCAATGGATGCGCCCGACGGTCCTCCGATGTGGGGCTACGTGGCGTTGACCGACCGCTATGTCAAGTACTGGAACGAGCTGGCGCGCGGCTTGAAGGAGCGCTTCCCGGACCGGGAGGCGTTGGTGGGGGCCTATGCATACAGCGCCTATACGACCCCGCCGCTCCACGTCACCCTCGAACCAAACATCGCCATTGGCTACGTCGGGCACTTCCCGATGGCCGGCGAAGCACAAACCGCCAAGGAACAGGCAAATTGGCTGGGTTGGTCGAAGATGGCATCGCAGATGGTTTTCCGCCCGAACCTTTTCCATTACTCGGGCGGCTGGCTCAACTTTCCGACGCTGGCCATGCAAAGCACGATCGATGGCTTCCGGTTCCTCGCCGAAAACCGCTGTGTCGGCCTCCAGGTCGACACGCTGCCGCTGGTTTGGTCAACTCAGGGCCTGCAGTACTATGTGATGGCACAGATGGCTTATGATCCGCTCCAGGACGGTGAAGCCCTTCTGCAGGATTACTACCGGCGCGGCTTCGGTCCGGCCGCGGAGTATGTGGCACAGTATTTCTCCCTCATGGAGCAGGCCCATGAGGCCGTGCTCGAACGGATCGCACTGTCCAGCTCGAAGGGAGCCGAGATGACAGACATCTGCGGCGAAGTTTTCAGCAAAGACCTGATGGCGCAGGCCGCATCTATGCTGGACAAGGCGGCGGAGGTGGCGGGGCGGGAGAGTGATGAACGCTATCGGAAGCGTGTGGCATTCCTCCGCATCGGTTGCGACTTCACGGCCCTGCAGGGAGAAATCATCCGGCAGATGGCCGTTGTCCGCGCCGGCAAAGGCACCGACACCGGGGCGGTTGCCAAAGCCATTGCACTCTGTGAACAGCGGGACAAAATGTACAAGGACCACTATCCGGAGTTTGCGCTGAGGAAGGGCGATTGGTACGTCAAAAGCCGGCGCGTGGAGAACCATGTGGGGCCTCCAACCGGAGAGTTGCTCAAGGGGAGCACCGGCTCTGCGGCACCCGATGCCACAGGATTTGATTGAGATGAATGAACCGCTCAAGCACCGGGGGGCAGAGAGAGAAGGATCGATCCCCTTGCCTGGCAACAAAGGAAAATTGAGCGGGATCAACGGCGAATCGAATTATCTGTTTCGGCACACCGAAGAATTTCCCCGCTGCGGCGAGGGCAGCGCGGTTGTCCTGAAGGACGGAACCGTCCTGCTGGTCTGCTCCCGCTTCGAGCGGGGGGGCGAGGACCACGACCGGGCGGAGCTTTGGGGAGGACCACTGAATGGGCAGGGTGTCTGGCACCCCGGCCGGATCTTCCACCCGGCTCCCGGCGCGCTGAACCAGATGTCGGTAAGCCTGGAGCGCCTGCAAGACGGCGGGATCGGCATGGTGTGGTTACGGAAGACTGCATCCGACCGTGATGACGTCTACTTCAGTCAAAGCCGGGACGAAGGGCAAACGTGGTCGGAGCCGGTCCGGGTCAACCGGGGCGACCCCGCGGTCTACTTCGTGGTGAACAACGACCGGCTCCGGCAGTTCGCCAGCGGACGGCTCGCGATACCGGTGGCCCGGAACACGGCCGGGGGGAGCTGTGGCCGGCCCGATCTGTCGATGTTCTACTCTGACGACAACGGCTTGAGCTGGCAGCGCTCGTCCGACCTCAATCTGGCGGAAGTGATGCCCGTTGCGCCGCACCGTCTCCTCCCGGCACAGGAGGCCGTCTGGGACGAGATTCGGGCCGAACCCGCCTGCCAGGAACCGGGGGTCGAGGAACTGGCCGACGGACGGATCCTTTACTACTGCCGCACCACGATGGGATTCATGTACCGTGCCTGGTCGGAAGACGGCGGCGGGACATGGTCGGGCTTGGAGGCCGCCACCGACCTCGTCTCGCCCTGCAGCCCGCAGTCGATCCGCCGCCTGCCCGGCAGCAAACGCATGATCTGCGCTTACAATGACCGTTCCGCAGTTTCGTTTTGCGACAACGATGCCCAATGGCACTGGCGCACCCCACTGCGGCTGGCTTTTAGCGACGACGATGGCGTTCATTGGACCACGGTTGCCGGGTTGGAAGACGACACGCACAACCAGTGCTATACCGGCATCTGCTTCACGAAGGAATCGGCCCTGCTGACTTACTACGAATCGGAAAACACGGTCGCCGATGGTGTCGAACAACGGCGCAACCTGGCTTCACTGAGGCTGCTGCGGATCCCAATGACGACGCTTCACGGGATTGCATAAACCCCAAAATCCATCAACGGAAAACAGATCGACAAACGACAGCCCCACCAAAAAAGAAACAGAATGAAACCCCGAAGCCTCATGGCAATCGGCGCCCATGCCGACGATATCGAAGTCTGTGTCGGCGGCACTTTGCTCAAATACCGCGACGCGGGGTATGAGATCGATTACGTTATGTCCACCAACAACTTCTCGGGCAACTGGAACCGCCTCAAGCCCGACGGCACGATCGACTCCACCTGCCCGCCGCACAACGTGATCGAACCACAACGCAAAAAAGAAGCCGCCGCCGCAGCGAAAGTCTTCGGGACCGAGCCAGTCCACCTCGATCATCCCCAGCGCCATTATTTTTGCGAGGATGGCACCCAGGCCGAGGTCCGCTATGGCTGCGCGTTGCCCGAGGGCCTCCCGCGGGATGTGCCGACCATCCTGACCGCTTACGAACACCCGCCGTCGGTCACGCGGTTGGCAGACCTGATCTTGGAACGGAGCCCGGAAGCTGTCATCACGCATTCACCGGTGATGGTGAACATCGAGCATTTTGCGACGGGCCTGCTCGTATTGAATGCCTACTGGCAGGCGGTCAAGGCCGGCTATGCCGGAATGATGCTGTTCTGGCACGACATCACGGTCGGCCCGTATGGCGAGGCCTTCGTGAAATGGGACACCTTCATCGACGTCACACCTTTCCGGGATCGCAAGTTCGAGGCAATCGGCATCCATGCCTGCCAGATTCCCGTCCCGTCGCACCTCGAACTGCCCCCCTGGGGAGCGGCCTGCGGCTGCCGATACGCCGAAGTCTACAACATCGTATCTGCCGGCAAGCGGCCGGATCAGGGCACGCCGTTTAACATGGAGATCCTCGCCAACCGCCGTTAGTGCGTATTAAGTAGAGCTGTAGCCGTATTATTTGTAGCCGCCTCACTCTGCTGAGGCGAATGGAGGACGCGGCAATCCCGGCCTGCCGGGACGGCTACAATATTTATAAAACCGCTCCAGCCTCAGACATCCTGACCCCTGCCTCGGATTTCTGCATCGCAAGGAATTCGGATGATCCCCTTTCGCTCTGGAAGCCATGGCCATTCAAAGAGCAACAGCGGTCAAGACCACTGGGAGTTTGTTAACCACGAATTGCACGAATTTTCACGAATGGGGAGCGGCTTCGCCGGAGATTTTCGTTCATCCGCAAATTTTGTGCATAGGGCAAGGATAGACAATAAAGTGTGCCGCCTTCCTCCTACGCCGGAGCTCCAGCGGACGAGCCGGCGGGATTTTAAACAGAGTTGCAACCACTAATTGGGGCAATAGGTGCCGGGCCAATGGCCCCGGCAAATGCCCGCCGCGCGGGCGCAGGATTTTGGGAAGAGGAGGCAAAGATCACTGCGTGATCTTGGTCCAGCGGGCAGAGTCGGCTCTCC
>JBGSSC010000332.1:0-3574 GCA_041737265.1 Terrimicrobiaceae bacterium
CATAGTGCGCAACGGCGTCAAACACCAACGATGCCTGAGCCCCCTCATACTCAATCATCACCTGCCCAAGAAGCGGAGGTTTGGATTTCTGCCCGGCAGCTCGGGTGATTGAGGCGAATACACTTTTCGCCGGGTGCCCCTGCATGAAGCAGTTCAGGATATCGAACCAGTGAATCGCAAAGTCGAATAGCAGGGCGTGTTTGACCGAGTCAAATGCGGTGCCGGCGATCCAGTCATGATTCCAGTGCACGGACAAATGCGCGCCCAGAACATCGCCCAGGAGACCGGCATTCACCGCCTGCCGAAGATAGGCAAAGTGCGGAGCCCATCGCCCGTTCTGATTGACAGCGATGCGCACGCCCGCCTTGTCGGCGGTGTCCACCAGCTGACGGCCGGTTTTCAGATCGAGCACGAAGGGCTTCTGGCTGAGGATATGCTTTCGGGCCCGGATGGCATCGCGGAGCATTTGAACACGGATTTCGGGGTGCGTGGCGATGTCCACCACCTCGATGTCAGACCGATTCAGTAGCTCATGATAGTCAGTGTAAATGGCGGCTTTCGGATAAAACTCCTTTCACCGTGCCTCGGCATTCGCCTCCTTGACATCGCAGAGCGCCGCCACCTCGTAGCCTGCTTGCTTGTAGGCGGACAAGTGCGATTGCGTAATGCCGCCGCATCCGATCAATCCGATCTTCGGCTGATAGGTCTTTGGGTTGCGGGGGCGATAGTCGAGGGCCGGCGCCTCGAAGCGTCCTCCGCCGGTTTCGCTACCGAGCCCGTAGGTTAATTTCTTGCTCATATGATGACAGTGCGTTGGGGTGATGTTCGGGTCAGACGGGGAGTCCGACCAGTGAGCGGAACTTGCGCATGGCTTCGGGCAGATGAGACACCGGCAAGTGCTCAAGAATGATTGGCAGGTCGGGGCGCCGGTCGCGCAGGAATCGCATGTAGCTCTGCTGTGGGAAAACCCCCGTGCAGAATTCCGGCGTCCCCACCAAGTCGGCGCGGCCCCCATTTCCATCCGGCGTGCGATTCGCTCCAAGGGGTGCAACATCCTTCAAATGGGCGATGACAAAGCGGTCGGCATAGCGAGTGAGAAACTCGTCACAGATAAGATCCGCCGCAGGCAGGAGGTTGCGGCTGATATAGTTGTAGGGATCCAGCATCAGAGTCAGATGAGGAGTCGAAAATGTCCGGAAAAGCGCGTCGATCTGATCAAGGCGGCCCACAATATTGTTCACATAGCCTTCAAGCGCCAGCACCGTTCCCGTTGCTTTGGCTTTCTCCAGCAGCTCGCCAAGGGATTCCAGCAACACCCCCCAGGCCTGCGGAGAGCTGTTTTGCGGTGAGGGATCCCAGTCGCTGTCAGGGTGGAATGTTCCGGTTTCGGTAGAAACCACCGCCGTGCCAAGAACAGGAGCCAAATCCATGCAGGCTTTCAGGAAATCGATGTTTTCCCTGCGCTTCACAGGATCTGGCGAGATGAGGTTCCGGTAGCCGGCCAACCCGACGATGTCAAGACCCGCCTCTTGGAAATCCTGGGCCACTGCGGCAGCCTCCGATGGATTCGCCACCAATTCCTTCATCAACGGATCAGCGATCTGCACGGCTGTCAGACTCAAATCTCGGAACTGCGCGATCAATTCGCGGCGGGTGGAAAGCCCGTGTTCAAAGAAGAATGCACCGAGCCTTGGAAACAAATGATTGTTCATATTCATGAACGACAATTCTATCGATAGCCGAGGAAATATGCCTCTTGATTCCTTCGCCGGATTATCCGAAAAAGTAACCATCAGAGGGATGGATACCGTTGCCCCATGGAGCCAATTTTCCCAGCGAGGTTCACCGTCCCCACTGCGGGAGTTTCACCGCCACAACGATATGGAGTTGACTCTGCTCCGATCCGGCCGCCTGTCCTACGAGATGAACGGGCAATGTGCTCCGATTCCGCAGTGCAGGCTCTGCCTTTTCTGGGGAGGGATTCCGCACCGCTGGGCGGAATGGAGCCCCACAATCGACCTGCAAGTCCTGTGCCTTCCCATGTCGTTTTTCTTGCGGCTGAAACTTCCGTCCGCATTTGTCCACCATCTCCTCACCGGACACGTCTTCGGCGAAAGCGATGGAAGCCGTGAAAATGTTGACGATCATTTGATGCGCGAATGGGCGGAGAACATCGCTTCCGGCAAGCCGGAGTTGCGCAAGGTGGTGGAGATGGAAATCGAAGCACGCCTGCATCGCCTTGCGCTCGTACAAGCCCGAAAGAGCCTCCAACCGGGCAAACGTGGAGGGGAAGATGCCCTCGCACGATTGCTCGGCACGTTCTGCGAAGGAGCGACCGAGGGCTGCCCGGTGGAAGAACTTTGCCGGAGGGCGCGTCTGCACCCCAAGTATGCCATGAAGCTTTTCCGGAGGGAATGCGGCATTACCTTGCTGAAATACCTCCACCAACTTCGCGTCAGTCATGCCCAGCGCCTTCTCATGACCACCGGAGAACAAATCATCGACATCGCCTTGGCCGCCGGCTTTGGCTCTGCTGCCAGTTTTTACGAAATCTTCAAAAAAGAAACGGGGTCAAAACCTTCAGTGTTTCGAAACGCTGAAGGTGGTCAAGAAGCGACTATCCATCTGCGGGATGTCAATAGGACACGGTTACCTTTCCTAGACAGTCGTGTTGGTTGATGCGAGGGCTGAGCCCTGCGAGGAGTTTCGCGTGGATTCCGTCGAAGCTCCCGTTGGAAAAAACAACTACGACGTCACCTTCCGCGGCATGGTGGGCAACGGAGGCCACGATGGCATCGGCAGAGCTTTCATAACGGGCCGGTTTCCCGGTGGCCGCAATATCTGCAATCACCTGCTGGGGATCGAGGCGTTCCTCTGGCGGGATCTGCTCAAGGCGCGCCACCGCGCCCAGAAATACTCCATCCGCATTGGCGAAGGCTTTTGGGAGATCGTGCTGAAAAATGTTCCGGCGGGTGGTGTTCGAGCGGGGCTCGAAGACGGCCCAGATTTTGCCCGGGCTGTAGCGGCTTCGCAGCGCGGAAAGGGTCTCACGGATGGCGGTTGGATGGTGGCCAAAGTCGTCAATCACGGTGATTCCGCGAACGATGCCACGAACTTCCTGCCGGCGCTTGATCCCGGCGAAGCTGGCAAGGGCCGAGCGGATGGCATCAACCGGCACTCCGTAGAAGTGGGCCGCGGAGGCTGCCATGGCGGCATTGCGGATATTGAACTCTCCCAGGAGAGGAACTTCGAACCGGGTTGCAAAGAGACCGAATGAGGAACCATTTTTTCCCTGCTCCGGCTCGAGGATGTGGTGTCCTGCATTGGGAGAAAAACCGACCTCAACGATCGGTGCGGGACAGGTCCGTGCGACATCCACCGAAGCCGGATCGTCCGCATTCACCAGAACCATTCCCTCATTGGGGACGATGTTAAGCAGACGGCGGAAGCTCGTCTTGATTTCATCCAGGTCGCGATAAATGTCGGCGTGGTCAAACTCGATGTTGTTCACGATCACGAGTTCGGGAAGGTAATGAAGAAACTTGCTCCTCTTGTCGAAGAACGCGGTGTCGTA
>JBGSSC010000121.1:0-3025 GCA_041737265.1 Terrimicrobiaceae bacterium
CAATTAGCTGTAAATAGTGCGCGTGTAGCTGTTGATAATATCCCCGATGCCTCTGTACGGAGTCCAGTGTTAGGCGTCTAAATGACTTCGCAATTTCCTCTTCCTCATTGCCGATTTTCTTCATTAGATAGTCCTCGATCTGTGGATATTTTTTTGTTGCTACTCGAATAGTCTCAGAACTTATGCCCCTACAGAAAATTGTAATTGCCTCGGCAAAGTTATTCTCAAACTCCTCAACAGGAAGTATCTCAATTGAACCTAATGCTTCAGTCACCATTGATGCCTTCTGCTGGGCAGGGGTTGACTCATTGACAATCTCAAATAGTTGGTTGCACACATGTGCTCCAATACCCGCTGGGCTGATCCGCCAAACGACAATTAGCAGTTCCTTGAGGAAAAGCGTTGCATCCTCAAGATCGTTCTCGAAGCTCGCTCTATACGGATTGCTCATATCATGCGCACAGGAGATTGTCGGAAAACCGCTACTTCAAGACAAGTCCAAAACAGTGTGCTGAGAGGGCTAGAGGGGTCGGAGCGAACCGGGGTGACCCTGCCCCGTATTCTGGCCGATCCATTTCTAGTCGAGCGCGGATCGCTGAATACTTGGCGCTTCAGTTTGATCTGCCCCACCCGCCCCGTTTGTCTGCCTTCGCCTCGGACTCCAAAGAAGTGAGCTTCAGGAGATATGTCCGGGAGTCGGTCCCATCAGGAACCCGCGGCTGCCTGATGGTTTTACTCAGTGCACCTAAAGAGCAACAGGGGAGGTATCGAGGCCGCTATTCCAAAGCGTGAGGAGGACGCCCGGCAGCTCATCCGAGGGCGCTTCCGATCACAGGCCTGTTGTAATCAAGATTACTCCCAAGAATCCATAGTCGGGGCGTTTGTCGCCATAGAACCCGCCATGGGTCAATGTCCGACAGGCTTTCTGTCCTCCACCTCCGGATTGTTCGGCCCCGTTTGGTCCCCCTGATTGGGCCACTTCACCTGCAAGCGATGCAGCCCCGCCTCCTCAGTGACGACGATCTCTCCATCATCGCCTGCAAGATCCAGGAAGAATCCAATCACCTCCTGTTCCATTTGCTCGTGCGCAAGCCGGTCGCCGGGAGACAACTCCAGTCGTTGGAACAACCCGTAGTCGGGAACCAGTTTCCGTGCAGCCTCAAGAAAGGCCGTTTCATCATCGTTCAGTTCGTGACCGTTCCAGAGTGCAAACCGGATGCGAAACAAACGAAGGATTCCGATTCGGTCTTCCTCGGCAAGCTGGGTAAATACCTCGAAATCTGGGATTTCATCCGCCCAGTAAATGCCTCCCAGCGGAAGATAGCAGGACAGGCGCTCAGCCGACTTAAGGTAAGTGAGCGGCGTCAGGTAATCGATGGCACCTTTGGTGAGCATGTTCGAATGTGGTGTGCTTAAATGGTGTTCGTCGCAAACGGTGGGAGGCATTCAGAGTATCGCGCCGTTTGGTGGAGGGAAGGAGTGCTAGTGAAGATGGCATCGGGAGTCCAAAGATTGAAACACAGCGCTTTCACAGCCGCCACCCTGATTGCAGTGCAGAGACCAAGCGGTCGAGGTCAGCGCGAGACTCCAGACGCTTGAGGCCCGCCATCGCGAGAAGTTGCGGCAGTGCCGGGCCGAAAGCCGCGCGCATGGCTTCTAATTCCATCTGAGCCGTTTCGCAGAGGGTTTCCTTCGTGTATGACCGGGGCAGTGGATGGGTGTCCATACCCTGGAGGAAATTCAGGTTCAGCCGTACGATTTCCGCCATCTTGTCGTAGTTGAGGCGGTCCGGGGTGTCAGAAGCCATGTGATAGTGCTCCCAGTGGCCGCAGCTCAGGAAAAAATATGGCACGCCCCGCTTGCGGAAAGCCCCATGGTCACTCATGTCGCCAACATAGGAATTGAGAGTAGGCACTACCTTGAGGCCCGGCGGGTGGTGCGCGTGGGAGAGAACATTCTGAAGATCCGGGTGGCTTTCCGCACCCAGCACAAACAAAAGGCCTTCAAACCCCGGCAGCCCCGGAACATCGTGCCCAACGAGGTCCATAACAATAACCCCATGGACTCCCTCCGGCTTCATCTGGTGCTCGGAAAAGTAGTTACTCCCCATGGCATCGGACTGGAAATACGGAGGTTCTTCCGAATCGAATATCGCGACGACAAGGTCCCTCTCAAGGAGACACCCCCGTGCCGCCGCATCTCCGACCGCCAGCGCGATGGCCACAGCCGCTCCATTGTCATCGGCGCACGGAGCATCGATCGCGCTGTCATAGTGCGCTCCAATGAGAAGAGGAGCCTTGCCGACTCCTGTGCGACCGGGAATCCGTCCGATCAGATTGACAAAATCCCGCCCCCCACATTGGAAGGGCATTCGAATGGAGTTCCCATCATAAGGCTCGCAGCCAATCGCCTGCATGCGTCCAAGCAAAACGACCTCGGCATCGTCGTGTCCGCGGGTCCCAACCCGCCTGCCGTGGGGCAAGCAGATGCTTTCGACGTCGCGGCGGAGTTGCTGAGGCAGGTCTTTGGCAGATGGGACCAGCAGAGCTTCTTTCACGGTGGTTAGCATATCGAGATATTCGTAGAGCGTCCGAATTTCTCTCTAGGAAAACCCAGTATCGCACGGATTGTTAACACAAAAGGATTCCAGACGGCCACCCTGGAAAGTACCAGGAGCGCTGCAGTTTTTTCCAGCAGACGCGTTCCATTCCTCACTCTGCCGACGCGATGCTTCAATTTCTGCAAATTGCTCGGCCTCGATGCGTTCCATGCTCCTTTGGACATCGGCATCGCGCATAGCCGCAACCGCCAATTTCAAAGCGTCCCACTTCGATTCGGGTGTGAGCCCTTTCAGCATCTCAAACAACGAATCGAACGAATCAAAAAAAGAATCAGTCATGCTGAAAAGCTAATCCATTTGTGCCAGCCGGGCAAGTCTGAGAAGAGTTATTTATACCCATCGACTAAGCCATGTGCCAACTTCCCTGCGGTGTGAGAGGACAAGAAAATGATTTGCCCCGTCCAC
>JBGSSC010000340.1:0-2531 GCA_041737265.1 Terrimicrobiaceae bacterium
GCGGTCAACCGGCGCAGAGCGCTGTTATCAGGGTAACGG
The DNA here is from genome assembly GCA_041737265.1 of Terrimicrobiaceae bacterium. Taxonomy (GTDB): domain Bacteria; phylum Verrucomicrobiota; class Verrucomicrobiia; order Chthoniobacterales; family Terrimicrobiaceae; genus JBGSSC01. Next base: position 40 of record JBGSSC010000340.1, read on the forward strand.
TTACCGTCCGATCACCCTTGCTGTTCGCCGGCTGGAAAAGGAAGATTGCAGGCTTCAGGTCAGCGGGGCGGTCTGCCGGACAACGCTGATCGCTCCCGGCCAAACACCTTCATGAAATCCATTGCCATCATCGGGGCAGGCACGATCTCGAAAATCCATGCCTTTGTCCTTTCCGAGCTTAATGACCGGGCACGTATCAGTGCCGTCGCGGACATTAACGCGGACTCAGCAAAAGCGCTTGCCGCACCCAGCGGAGCGCAGGTTTTCGGGACCTTATCGGAAGTGCTCGCCTCCCCGGCGAAACCCGACATCGTCCTGCTGTGCCTCCCTCACGCGCTGCACATCACTGCCGGGTTGGAGGCGCTCCATGCCGGTTGCCATGTCTTCATGGAGAAACCCCTGGCTCTCTCCACGGGGAGCTGCGAAGAACTACGCACCGCAGAAAAAGAAACCGGTCGGACAATTTTCGTCGGTCACACGCACCAATATAAAGAGACTTTCCGGAAGGCGAAGCGCATGATCCGGGAAGGCAAGATTGGCGAAGTGAAACTGATCGATGATGAGATCACGGGCTATTACGGCTACGAGAAGCGCCAGCCATGGTTTCTGGACCGCAACCTCTCCGGGGGCGGCCCGATCTTCAATATGACCCCGCACCAAATCGACCATCTGCTCTTCCTCATCGACAGCCCGGTGACCAGCGTCACCGGGACGGTGGCCTCACTCCGCCCCGGCCTTGATCTGGATTCCGACCTGAGCGCAATCGCCAGCTACGGGAATGGCGTATCGGCGAACTTCCGGACGTTTTGCGGAACACGCGTTGAGGAGACCGGACGCCTGAGTTGTCGGATTTTCGGGACCGAAGGCTCCCTGCAAATCTCCGCGTTCTCCGAGGACATGAGACACTCCTGGGCAGACCAGCATGTGGTGATCCCCTGTCCGCAGACCAGGGATCCGTTCGCGCTCGAGTGGATTGAATTCCTCGACTCGATCGAGCAAGGCCGCGCTCCTTTGACGGGTTCGACCTATGGTCACAATGTCGTCTCCGTCCTGGAAGCCCTCATTGAATCCAGCCAGACGGGCCGGGCCATCAGCCCCAAATGGCTAGACTGATCCAACCTGATCAAGTGAGGCAGGCACGGCGCACAATCCATCTCATAGCCAACGCCCATCTGGACCCGGTCTGGCTCTGGGATTGGCGTGAGGGGCTCAACGAAGGCATAACCACCGTTCGGACGATCCTTGATCTCATGGATGAATTCGATGACCTTACCTTTATTCGCGGAGAGGCAGCCATTTATCAACACATCGAAAAGTTCGATCCAAAGACATTCGATCGGATCATCAAAAAAATCGATGAGGGTCGCTGGGATGTCGTCGGGGGAACCTCGATCCAACCCGACACCAATCTCGCCGGGACCGAAACACTCGCACGCCACTTTGTAAAAGCGGCCAGATACTTCCAATCGCGCCTGGGCAGGAACGTCAAGGTGGCCTGGCAGGCGGATTCCTTCGGCCATTCCGCTGGACTGCCCGAGATCCTCCGTGCGGCCGGCATCGAATCCTTCGCTTTCACACGACCGGATCAAAAGACTTTCCCTCTCCCCGAACCCGCATTTTGGTGGGAGGGCGACGGAGGGGCGAGGATTCTTTCCTACCGCCCCTTTGCCGGGAACTACCTGAGCGAGCGGCATGAAACGGAGGCGAAGCTCGACCTACTTTTGAAGGAAGCGGCGACGAGCAACCTTGAGACCGTCGGCTTTTTTTACGGCCTGGGAAATCACGGCGGAGGCCCGTCGCGGCGACAACTCGAGGAGATCCGCTCCTGGGCGGAGGCCCATCCCGAAGTCCGGGTCGTTCATTCAGGCCTCCATCGGATGTTTGCCGCCTTAAGGACGGAACTGAAAGCCAAAGGGCCCAATCTCATTCCGACGCATCGCGGCGAGTTAAACTTCTGTCTGCGGGGCTGCTATTCCTCGGTGGCAAAACTGAAGTTCCTCTACCGCAGGGCCGAGAACCTCCTGATCCGCTCGGAGAAATCTGATGCGGTCATCAGTGCCTACACCCGGAAGCCGCCCTTCGATTTCGGCCACGCCTGGGATGGCATCCTTTTTAATTCTTTTCACGACATCCTTCCGGGCTCCTGCATCGAGAGGGCGGTCGAGGACCAGGTTGCGTGGTTGGGCTCGGTCATTCATGCGGCCCAAAAGGGCGAGCTTCAGGCGCTGAATGCCATCTCAGGGGAGATCGATACGCGCGTTGCCCCGGCGTCTGGAGATCATCCCACTGCGGTTGCTGCATTGGCCTGGAATCCGCACCCGCATCCATTCCAAGGACAGGTGGAACTCGAGGCCTGTCTCGATTATCGGCCAATCCAGCCCTACCAAGGACGCCCGGACGAACTGCCGATCCAAGTCAAAGGCCCCAATGGCCGACCCCTCTCCTTCCAGGAAATCCCGACCGAGCACTCCAGCTTCTCTCAACTTGCTTGG
>JBGSSC010000154.1:0-6590 GCA_041737265.1 Terrimicrobiaceae bacterium
TCCGTACGCGCGCAAGCCCGCGGTGGTAAGTGCCCAACTGCTTCGCAGCGACGACGCTGAGGTCGATGATGCGTCCCCGGACGAAGGGGCCGCGATTGTTGATGCGCACGATGACCTGCTTGCCGGTCTTCAGATCGGTGACGCGAACGCGCGTGTTGAACGGGAGTTTTTTGTGGGCAGCGGTCATGTCGGCGGCGCGATACCGTTCGCCGTTGGCGGTGAGCCGGCCGATCCACCGGCCGCCATACCAGGAAGCAATACCTTCCTGAACAAACCACGGCTTCACGGCATAAATCGATCCCGGCTTGGAGGGCGAAGCCGTGGGCTTTTGCTTTTCAGTTTGAGCGCAACCGGCAACAAAAAGAACCAGGGCAATCCATGCGGCAGCTCTCTTCATTCCGCGATAAGGTAGGGGTCAAGCCGGGAGGCGAGCTCGGGCGGAACATGCGCCGTCACGAGAGCAAAATCCCCGTCATAGGTGGTCTCAAGCACATGCCCCACACGGTGCAATTCGGCAAGAAGCGCGCTCGAATCGGTCGGGATCCGCAGCCGCGACTTCATCCGCCATGAACCCAGTCGCACTTCAAGTTCCTGAAAGAACGAATCGATGCCCTCCCCGGTACGGGCCGAAATGGCCACACTGCCGGGGTGACGATCGAGCAACAAATCCAGCGAGTCGGGATTTGCGAGTGCATCACGTTTGTTGAAGACAATGACCGTCTGTTTGCCGCCGGCATCGAGTTCCTTCACGGTGGCATCGACCGCCTCCATTTGCTCGCGGAACTGCGGGTGGCTGGCATCCACCACGTGAATCAAAATATCGGCAAGTTTGACTTCCTCGAGTGTCGCCTTGAACGATTCGATCACGGTGTGGGGAAGTTTGCGGATGAACCCGACCGTATCGGTGAGGAGAAGCTTCTGCCGGTTGGGGAGAATCACCTGACGGGTGGTCGGATCCAGCGTCGCAAAGAGTTTGTCTTCGGCAAGCACGCCGGCCCCCGTTAGACGGTTCAGCAAGGACGACTTGCCGGCGTTGGTGTAGCCGACCAGCGCGGCCACCGGCCAGTTCCGCCGCAGGCGTCCTTCGCGCTGGACCGTGCGGTTTTTGCGGACTTCCTTCAGGTCGCGCTCAAGACGGGCAATCCTTTCCTGAACTCTCCGTCGGTCAACCTCCAGCTGGGTTTCACCGAGTCCGCGCGTTCCGATGCCGCCGGTCTGTCGCGAGAGATGGGTCCACATGCGGGTCAGCCGGGGGAGGAGGTAATGGAGCTGGGCGAGTTCGATCTGCAGGCGTCCCTCACGGCTCCGCGCGCGCTTGGCAAAGATGTCCAGAATCAACTGGGTCCGGTCCAGCACTTTGCGGCTTGTGAGGACCTCGAGATTGCGCCCCTGGGCCGGAGAAAGTTCGTCATCAAAAATCAAAGACGTCACCGATTTTTCGACACACTGCTTTGCGACCTCCTCGGCCTTGCCCTTGCCGATATAATAGGGAGCCGTGGGTTTTTCCAGTTTTTGAACGACGACATCCACCACGTTGGCACCGGCCGTGGCGGCCAGCTGACGCAACTCCGAAAGGCTGTCTTCGACATCCCACCGCGTGACTCCATCGTGCTCGAGTCCTACCAGGATCGTGTTTTCCTGTCCCGAGGGGGTTGTTTCCGTCATGCGGAGATACCGATGACGCCGAGCGCCTGGCTCAGGAGGTCCGAAGGGGAACTCGAATCATTGACCATCAGTGATGAAAAGCTACTTTGGTTCCGGAACCAGGTCAATTGCCTTTTGGCAGCCCCGAAGCTTGAGGGCAGGGGACAGATTTCTTCAGATCGAATCGATCGCAAGACTTTCAGAAACGATGCAGGCCTAACACGAGAACCCGCGCGATAGCGCAATCCCACTCTTGGGAAACTTGAAAGTGTCGCCGGGAGGCAACCGAAGCGCAGCGCAGTGACGGAAACAAAGGCCAGAGGGCGTCAAACCGTTCCCTCCATTTTGCGCAGCAAAATTTACTAATCCGGCGGCGAAGGCACCCGTTTCTCACCGGCTCTCCTTACCCACAACCCCGCCCTTGGCACCGGCTCCCGCCGGATTAGGACAGATCCACGAGCGAATCGCAGACGTTGAGGCCGGGAACCTCCCGAAAATGGCCGTCGTGGGTGAGCAGTGTGGCACCCTGGCTTAGACAGGCTGCGGCAATCACAATGTCCTGGGCGGGAAATGTCGAGCCTCTCCGGTCCAAGGTCCATGCCAATTCTGTGGCGCGTTCCCAAACCGCGTTGGTTGTTGGCAGGTAAATCATCGTGGAATACCTCGCTTGGAAACCATCCCGCACGGTAGGATTCCGCAGCCCCCGGCAGACCTCCAGCACAACCATGCCCGTTGTGGCCCACTCCACTCTGTCGGCCAGCCGTTCCATTTCGAGAAACGGCTGGCGTTTCGAGCGGAGCGCGCGGATGTAGAAACAGCTATCGGCGACGACGAGTTCCATACTTCCGCGGCGTTTCGACGGCCTGCAAAGCATCGTAGGTGGTAAAGTCGAAAACCTCATCCGGCTCCCTGCCCTCGATGCCGACCGGTGCCGCAAAAAGTTTCCTCTGGCGCACCCTGCGGCTCACTTCTCGCAAGGCCATGTCCACGGCTTCCGTCTTGGTTCGAGCGCCGGTAGCTTCCATGACATTGGCGAGCAGCTCTTCGTCGATGTGCATCGTCATCTTCATGCTTTTCAAAAGTATGGCTTGGCAGCCATACCGTCAAGTTTGTTTTTCCCCGAACTTCAAAAGAGGCATCCTTCGCGAACGCCTGTGCCTGAATGTTGGCGTCATGCGGGGCAGCCGAGGAGGCTGATGACCCGCTTCATGAGATCCTGCGGGGAACTCGAATCGTTGATTTCCACTACCGGCAGACTGGTTTGATGCCGGAACCATGTCGCCTGCCTTTTGGCATAGCGGCGGGTACCGAGGACGATCGACGCGATAGTATCTTCAAGCGACAGTTGACCGGCAAGGTGGTCACGAATCTCCCGAAGGCCGATCGCCCGGGAGGCTGTGGGGCCAACCGCCCCGAGACGCACAACTTCTTCGACAACCCCCGTCGTGAACATTGCACGGACGTTGGCCTCAATGCGCGAGTTGAGTCCCCCTCGCTCCCGGGCGAGGACTACCCCCCGGAAGCCTGGAGGTTTGCCCACAGTTCGCGATTGCGCAAGAGGCCTCCCGGTCTGGAGCACGATTTCAAGGGCCCTCACTACCCGCCGCGGATTACGGCAGTCGATCATGCCAGGAGCTTGGGGGTCGGCCATTCGGAGGCGTTCCAGGCAGTCAGTCAAGGGCAATGCCGACAACTCCCGCCGGAGAGCGGAGTCCGGTTGCGGCAATTCATCGAGACCCCCGGTGAGAGCTTTCAAATACAAGCCCGAGCCGCCGACCAGAACTGGGATTTTCCCGTTCGCCGAAATGGAATCGATGCGCTCTCTGGCCAGGTTCGTATAGGCCGCGGCATCGAAGGAGAGGGAGGGATCCCGGATCCCGTACAGATGGTGGATCACCCGCGAGGTCAACGCCTCCGGAGGCTGGGCGGTCAACAACGCCATTCCAGAATAAACCTGGAACGCGTCGGCGCAAACCACCTCTCCGCCGATCCGGAGAGCCAGATCGACGGCAAAGGCGGATTTGCCACTGCCGGTAGGTCCGGCGACGACGAAGGGACTATTGTTCAGGCTGGGCCGAACGGTCGCTTCCACGCTCCTCGACCGCTTTTGCCCCGCTCACAAGAAGCTTGCGCCCCATGAAGTCTTTTTCATGCAGTATATCAACGGCACGCTTCGCTTCATCGACGCTTTGCATCTGAACGAAACCAAAGCCTTTCGAGCGCTGGTTGTGACGGTTGATCACGATCTCCGCGCTGACAACCGATCCGGCCCCGCTGAAGAGTTCCTGAAGGTCACTTTCCGTGGCGTCAAACGAGAGGTTGCCGACATAGAGCCTGGGGGAAGTCACTTCGATGAGTTCGGGCGGACGGCTTTCCCTCGGCTTGCTTTCGCTGCGCTCGCGTCTTTCCTCGCGCTCACGCGGGGGCTGATTGGCTGTGGATGTGCTGCGCGGGGATGCCGCGGGCTCCGGTGTGCCGGCGAAGAACGAGGTGATCTTCTGCCAGAGGGTTTTTTCCTGGGGTTTCGATGCGGCTTGGGGACGTGAACGCTGCTCTCCGCGGTTTTGACCGGGACGGCGGCCTCGGCTCCTCCGCGGTCCGCGGGATGAGCTGGGTGAATAGTCTGATGACATTGCTTTGTTATGGTTGCTGGCAGTAACCTCGGCCGCGATCGCGACCTTTGGAAACTGCGCATTGGTGATGCGCCCGAGCCGGTCCGACACATGCGATGCCGCATTGCTCTTCCACTCTCCCTCCAAAAACTTTCGGGTCACGGAAAAACCGGGATTTGGGGTCCGGAATATCCTCGAGCGGATTTCTTATCGTCGAGGAACTCCCAAGATGCAACCTCAAAGAATGCTCTGCCTGTCAATTTCTTCCAAACTCCTTGCCACGAAACTCACGCAACTTGTTGCACTGACGTCTGCCGCATTTTGCGAAGCAAAATATTTTCAAATCCGGCAGCGACACCGCGTGTTTCTACTCAGGTCTCTTTGCCCACGCATCCCGCCCCGGTCCCGACGCCCGCCGGCTTTGAGCCGGATTTGGGGGTTTGACCAAGGAGGGAGTCGGCGGTTAGTTTGCTCAGCTCGCCTCGATGAGCTCCTACAAAGATTCCCTGAACCTGCCAAAAACCGACTTTCCGATGAAGGCGGGTCTCGCTGCCCGCGAGCCCGAAATTCTTGCGAGGTGGGAGAGCGAGGGGCTTTACCAAAAAATTCAAAGTGCCCGGGCTGACGCTCCGCTGTACGTTCTGCACGATGGTCCGCCCTTTGCGAATGGCGACGTTCACATGGGGACCGCCCTCAACAAGATCCTGAAGGATTTTGTGGTGAAGACCCGCTCGATGGCCGGCTACCGCGCACCCTACGTGCCGGGCTGGGACTGTCACGGGCTGCCGATTGAGTTCAAGGTGGTTCAGGAACAACGCGGCCTCGAACCCGCCGAAGTACGCCGTCGGTCGGAAGAATATGCCCGCAAGTTCGTGGATATCCAGCGAGGGCAGTTCCGGCGGCTGGGAGTGCTTGGTGACTGGGAGAATCCGTATCTCACACTGGACCCGGGCTACGAGGCGGGGATCATCCGCGCCTTTGCCCGGTTCGTAGAGGCGGGCCTCGTTTATCAAAGTCTCAAACCTGTGCATTGGAGCACCGGTGCACAGACGGCGCTTGCAGAGGCCGAGGTCGAGTATCAGGACAAAGTCTCAACCTCCGCCACTGTGCGTTTTGTGCTGTCGGGGGATGCTTTTGGAGAGGGTGCGGCCATTGCCATCTGGACGACGACTCCCTGGACCCTGCCGGCGAACCTCGCAATTGCAGTGCACCCGCGCCATTCCTACGTGCTGGCCGAATTCGAGGGCGTGGGCCGCCTGATTGTTGCGGAAGCGCTTGCTGAGAGTGTCCGCGAGGAGTCTGGTGCCGCCTCGGTAAAAATCCTGGAGACCTTTCCGGGATCCCGTTTGGAGGGTCTGTCGGCAAAGCACCCGTTCCTTCCCCGCGAAGCAACGATCTATACGGCGGACTTTGTCACACTGGATACCGGCACCGGCTGTGTTCATATCGCGCCCGGTCACGGGGAGGATGACTACCATCTCGGGCTTGCCCGCGGACTTGCGTTGCTCTCGCCTGTGGACGACCGGGGGTGTTTCACCGAAGAGTGCGGGGTCGAGGAACTGGTTGGCCAGTATGTGTTCAAGGCCAACTCCCGGATTGTGGAGATGCTACGGGAGAAGGGAGCCCTGCTCGCAAGCAAGGAATATTCCCACAGCTACCCGCATTGCTGGCGCTCGAAAACACCGGTGATCTTCCGCGCCATCAAACAATTTTTTATCCGCATCGACGCCCTGCGCGAAAAAGCCCTCGAAGGCATCGCCGCCACGAACTGGCTTCCCCACTGGGGCATGACCCGCATCCGCGACACGGTTGCCTCGCGCCCGGATTGGTGCATATCCCGTCAGCGCACGTGGGGGGTTCCCCTCCCCGTTTTCTACACCGCTCAGGGAGAGCCGATCCTTGACCCGCAGGCCATCGGGAAGGTTGCCGAAGTTTTTGCCGAGCTCGGGACGAATTCCTGGTTCGAACGGGACGATGCATGGTGGTCAGACCGCGTCGGCCTCCCCTCCGGCACAACACGCAAAAATGACACCCTTGATGTCTGGATCGACTCGGGAGTCAGCCATGAGGCCGTCCTCCGGACCCGTCCGGAGCTGGCTTTCCCGGCCGACCTCTACATCGAGGCCACCGACCAGCACCGCGGCTGGTTCCAAAGTTCCCTCATGACCTCGATCGCCCTCAATGGTGTGCCGCCTTACCGCGCTGTGCTCACACACGGGTTCGTCGTGGACGTGGACACCCGCAAGAAAATTTCCAAATCCGCGCAGGGTGGCTACGCCAAGCCCACCGAAGCAGAGCACTACGTGAAAAAATACGGTGCCGATCTCGTGCGCC
>JBGSSC010000239.1:0-6896 GCA_041737265.1 Terrimicrobiaceae bacterium
CAACCATCGATTTCCTGGCAAATGGGGGTGATGGATACCCGTTCCTTGCGAACGGCTTCCGCTTCTCCAATCCCACAGTCTCGCGCAACTATCAGGAAGCCCTCGCAGACTTCATTACGGCACCTGCCGATGAAGGAGGCCTCGAAGGCCTTGTTCTGGCCGACGAATACCCCATTGCAAATCCCTTCAGTCGGACAACGCGCTCGTTTGACATGATTCTTGGTACGCGGACCCGCGATTTCCTCATCGGGACACCCGGAAACGACTTCATTGAAGGTGGGCAGGGGCCGGACGTCATCGATGGCGGGGCCGGCGCTGATATCTTCATTTATCGGACTTTGGCTGATGCATCGGACACGATTTCCAACTTCGAGGCGGGCGTTGACAAAATCCACGTGGGGGACCTTCTTGATCACTTGGGTCTCCCGAAAGTGGCATCCCAGATAAACCGGAACCTGCGGATCTCGCCTACAGGACGAAGCACGTTTACCATCTCCGTGCGAACAAGCCGCGGCTTCCGACCGCTCGCTATTATCTCGGGACCCGGCCTGACCCGTGCCTCGCTGGCCACTTCCTCGATCTTCATCTTCTAGCAGCCTGCCTGCCATGGAATTTAACGACCTGTATTTAAAAATCTGTAATTTATTTTTTTAACAACCTCATAACTAGTTTTTTATAGTTATTTTTTATTTGTTTTTTTGAATTTAATTTGGTGAAGTTTCGAATGGATTGGGCGCAATGTTTTTTAGTAGCTTGAGCAGATCGGTCGTGGGTCGGAGTGATCCTACCAAGCGCCGGAGGTCCTCCGTCTAACGACGGTGCAGTCAATGGGTGCTGGGTGACTTGGGGAAGACAGTGGCTACTTAACACGCCGGTGCGAATACTCTTTGCCGGATTTGTTGCGGATGACCAACTCCTGGCGGTTAATGCTGACAATGGTATCGATGTCGGTTCCGTCCTCCCAGTTGCGTTCCAGTTTGTCGTCTCTGATCCTCCAAGTCCCCAGTGAGGGATCGCCGGGCTCTGGATCGAGGCGGAAGGTGCCATTCTCCTGATAGTCCACGAGATGCCTTGCCCCCTGCCAACGCCCCACAAGCATTTTGCTGGCTCCGGCCGCTGGATTCGTGTCGGCCGGGGGAGATTCGTTAAATTCCTCAAGATCCAGAGAAAGACCGGAGATCGCGGTATCGGAAAACCTGCTTCTTGGCAGAACTTTAGTAATCTCAAGCTTGACCCACCGGGAGGTGCCCGGGCAGGACAGGCGGATGGTTTGCTCGCCGGAGCGGTCGGCCACCGGCACGCGCTCGGCAAACAACAAATCTCCCACGCAGACAATGGCCTGAAGCCAGCCAACTCCGCCAGCCTCACAAGAGGCGATTATCCAAAAGCCTCATGAAATATTCCTCCCCTCAAAATGCAACCGGTTGTCAAGAACCGAAGACAGGGGCTTCGTCCTTGTTTCGTTCCATTTTGCGCAGCAAAATTTTTCTAATCCGGCGGCGACGGCCCCCTTTTCTCACCGGGTCCACTTGCCTACAAACCCGCTCTTGGCAAGGACTCCCGCCGGATTAGGGTCAAACCTGCGGTTGATTTTGGTCAGCCGGAGTGACAGTCTTGCTGCCTTATGAAAACGCTTTCGGGCGGACGAAAACTTCGGATGGAACCATCGATCCGGAGGAGCCTTTTTCGGGCAGGCGTTTTCCTGGTTGGTCTAGGCAGCTTATCCCGCGGAGCGGATCAGACGGCGGATTCCGGCATTTACATCGAGAAGAACATCGGGATTCCGGCACGTGACGGGGTGATCTTGCGGGCGGATGTGCGCCGTCCGAAGAAAGATGGCAAATATCCGGTTCTCATCTTTCGCACACCTTATGGCAAAAACGAGGGTGACGAGGAGAACGAAAAGACCTTTGCGGAAGCCGTCAGGCGTGGCTATGCGATGGTTGTCTGTGATGTGCGAGGCCGTTACGCATCCGATGGGGAATTTGTTGCCTATCAAAACGAGGGAAAGGACGGTTACGACACGATCGAATGGGCCGCGAAGCAGCCGTGGTCGGATGGAAATATAGGCACGTTTGGATTGTCCTATCCGTGTGCTGTTCAGTGGCTCGCGGCGGTGGAGACCCCCCCGCATCTGAAGGCAATGGTACCGGCGATGGGCCCGTCAACCATCGGTCCTCAGGCAATTTATTTCGGTGGGGTTTTTGAGTCCGGCTGGGCGAATTGGTGCTATGTCAACATGTCTCCGGACACCCGCGTTAGAAAAAACCTTCCGGGGCCAAGATCGATCGATGAGGCCAAGGCCGGGTGGAAGAAACTCGGCGACACCGACGGAATCCAGGGATGGATTCCCTCTTTGGAAATGCCCCATCTGCGGGATACAGAACCTTACTATTACACATGGCTCGAACACGGCCCCTACGATCCCTGGTGGGAGTGGGGAAACATGCAGACCAAATACGGAAATGTAAAAGCCGCTGTCCTCAGTCTTTCCGGGTGGCATGACGAACCTTACGGCAGCGAGGGGGCGATCACCAATTTCGCCGGTCTTGCCAAGGCGCGTTCGGGAGAATCAGACCCGGGGAACAAGCTGATCCTTGGACCGTGGATCCACGGCGTCGACGCCACCGGGAAGGACATTGCAGGCAATCGAACATTGGGACCTGCGGCAAAAATCAATTACCATCAGGTTGTGCTCGATTGGATGGACCGCTATGTGCGCGGCATCAAAAACGGCGTGGATGACTGGCCGAACGTGCAGGCCTATGTTATGGGCTCGGATACTTGGAAAACCGGCAAGACATGGCCGCTCCCGGACCCGGTCGCTGAAACCCTTTATTTTGCCCCGCCTGCAGAGCCCGGTGGCAACCCCGGAATGTTATCCGCGCAGGAACCAAAGGTCTCCGGCAGCAGTTCATTCGATTCAGACCCGTCCCAACCGGTCCGGGATGATGCGGATACGAACTGGGGAGCATTCGACCTAAGGAACATGTCCAAAGATCCTGCGGTTCTCACATTTGAAACCAAACCATTTGGCAGGGACACGACGATTCTCGGAACGATCCCTGCAGAAATTTACGCCTCAAGTGATGGCTCCGACTTCGACCTTTACGTCAGGATCATCGACGTGGCACCGGACGGTACCGCATTCAACCTTGAAGGTGCCGGACATGAGGTCATCCGCGCCAGCCTGCGCGAAAAAACGACGGAGCCCAAGCTGCTGAAGCCCGGCGAAATTGTGAAACTGGATTTTGACAATCTAATCACCGGAAACTGCTTCAAAAAAGGCCACCGGCTGAGGGTATACATCCATGCATCCTGGTTCCCGACCTACTCGCGGAATCTTCAGACCGGAAAATCAGAAACAAAGAGTTCGGAAATGCGGAAGGCCAGGATTGCGGTCCACTCCGGCCCGGATACTCCCTCGAAGATCGTGCTGCCGGTATTTCCCTAATCCGGCGGGAGCCGGGACCAAGGGTGGGGGTGTTGGCAAGGGGACCCGGTGAGAAAGAGCCGCCAGCCCGCCGAATTAGAAAAATTTTGTTGCGCAAAATGGAGGGAAACGATTCATCTTTTCCCTCCATTTAAGATCGGACTTACAGAAGGCTGTAACTATTGAGCAGGATTCAAGCATCGAGGGTGGAATTTGCCGGCTTTAGCCGGGTGTCGGACTTGTGGAAGGCCGACACATGTCTTTTCTTCCCGGTCATGAGAGTATGGCTCCCCACTTGCCCGACATCCTGCCGCTAATTCGGCTTCACGTTCAGCAGCTTGTCTGGCAGGGCCACCTCTTTTCCCCCTGAATTCCCACTCCTGAGAATGCCGTTGATTCTAAGAAGCTGCTAGCCATTGCCAATCCATGGTTAGCGGGTAGATTCGCTGTCCCATGCCCGAGATTCCTTCGCTTGTTTCCAGTTCCGAGGTCCGACTTGCCTACGGGTCGCAGGTATTGCTTGCGGGTGTCTCTCTGACTGTGTCGCCGGGGGAGAAGGTTGGCTTGGTCGGGCGGAATGGCTGCGGGAAGACGAGTCTTCTGCGGATTCTCGCCGGGGAGAATGAACCGGATTCCGGAGAGATCTCGCGCCGCCGAGGCTTGCGTTGCGGCTACTTACCACAGGAGTTCGAGTTGGATGGCGCTCTGACTGTTCAAGAAAACATCGAGGCTGGTGCGGCCGATGTCGTTTCCTGGATCCGGAGGTATGAACACGAGGACTGCGGGGGGAAGGAGATGGAATCTCTGCTGGAAAAAATCGAGCATGCCGACGGCTGGAACCTGGATCACCGCATCCGCTCTCTGGCAGGGGCGCTCACGACTCCGCCGCTGGAAAGCCCTGTGGCACCGCTTTCCGGAGGAGAGAAACGCCGGGTCGCGCTCTGCCGCGCACTCGCTGCGCAGCCGGAACTCCTTCTTCTCGACGAGCCGACCAACCACCTCGATGCCGACTCGATCCGGTGGTTGGAAAGCTTCCTCCAGTCGTTCCCGGGAGCTCTTCTTTTCGTCACCCACGACCGCTACTTTCTGGAGTCCATCGCAACCCGCATCATTGAGATCAGCGATGGACGTGCCTACTCGCACCCCGGCAATTATGCCGCGTTTCTCGAGGCGAAGGCTCTTCGCCGTCAGATCTCGGAACAATCGGAGCGGCGGCGTCAGCGTTTCCTTCGCTCAGAGCTCGAATTCGTGCGGGCCGGCGTGCGTGCCCAGCGATCGAAGTCCCGGCACAGGCTGGACAGCTTCTATGCCGTTGCCGGCATGGAAGCTCCTCCTGAAGAACGCGAAATGGACCTGCTCATTCCACCGGCACCTCCACTTGGGAATGTCGCCGTGGAGTTGGAGGGTATCGGCGCTCGTACTCCCGAGGGGCGGTGGCTTTTTCGCGGGCTGACTGCCTCCCTCCGTCCCGGGCAGTGTACAGGAATTGTCGGACGCAATGGGGTTGGCAAGACGACCCTCCTGCGGATTTGCCTCGGGCAACGGGAGGCCGACGAGGGAACCGCCACGATCGGGAAGAAGGCGGTCTTCAATTACATCGACCAGACGCGCATGCAACTCGACGACCGGCTTACAGTGATCGAAGCAGTTGCTTCGTCCGGCGAGTCCGTGCGCTTCGGGGATCAAACCCTCTCGACGCGGTCCTATCTCAAACGATTTCTCTTCGAGGACAGCCGGATCAACGAGCGGGTGGACAAGCTCTCCGGGGGTGAACGGGCAAGGCTGATGCTGGCGAAGGTGCTTTGCCGGGGCGGGAATGTGATCGTCCTCGACGAACCGACAAACGACCTCGATCTCCAAAGTTTGCGCATGCTCGAGGAGGCGCTTGCGGACTTCGATGGAACCGTGCTCGTTGTGAGCCACGACCGCTATTTTCTGGACCGCATCTGCGACCAGATCATCGCCTTCGAAGAGGAGGGAGCCATCGTCCATACGGGCAATTATTCCTACTATCTGGAGAAGAAAGCCTCGCGTGGAAGGACTCCCGCCAAGGCAGTTGTGGAGTCAGCCCCCGCGGCAAAACTCTCTTCCCGCCCACGCAAGTTGAGCTACAAGGAGCAGCGGGAGTTGGATGGGATGGAAGAGAGGATTCAGCACGCGGAGGAGGAGGCGGACAAACTTGAGAATCTTCTCGATGACCCCTCGTTTTTTGTGACCCGGGCCGCCGAGGCTCCCGCGCTTGTTGAAAAGCTGGCGCAAGACCGCAAGGCCATCGCCGCACTCTACGAACGGTGGGAATATCTGGCGTCGCCGGAGTGAGGTCCCCTCCCCGTGCGGCGGAGGAACCGGGCCAGGAAAAACAGACCGGTGAGCACCATCCAGGGTAGGTAGCCCACCCAAACGCCAAAAGCCCCCCAATCCCATACAAAGGACAGGAGGTAAATCGTTGGAAGGCTGAGTCCCCAATAGCAAATCGCGTTGGCGATCATTGGAATCCGGTTGTCCATAAGTCCCCTCAGCGCTCCCAGGCTGATCGACTGGATTGCGTCAGAGATCTGGTAAATTCCAGCGACTGTTACGAGCAGGCCCGCCAGTTTCGCGACGGCCGGATCGGGGGTAAAAAGCCTCGCGAGCGGGTAACCGAAGGCGATGTACACCGTGGCGCAGACCGCCATGAGACCGACCCCGAGCCCCACTCCCCAGATCCCCACCCGGCGGGCGCCTTCGATGTCACCGGCGCCAGCGGCTTGGGCAACGCGCACACTCACCGCCATGGACAATGCAACGGGGAACATCCACGCGAGGGATGCAATACCCAGGGTGACCTGGTTTGCAGCAAGGGCCGTCGTGCCAAGCCAACCAAGCATAATGGAGCCGACCGCGAAGGAACCACCCTCCAACACATCCTGTGCGGCAACAGGCAGGCCACGCTTCCAAAGCCTTGCGAGCGCCTCGAAGGTTTTAGGTCCGGACCAATCCGGAAGAAAGCGGGCCATGCGGGCATCCCGAAAAATCCAGACCATCAATACGGCAGCCTGGATGCAGCGTGAGATCAATGTTGCCCAACCGGCACCTTCCAGCCCCAGGGCGGGAAATCCCAAGTGTCCAAAAATCAGGATTCCGTTCAGCGCTGCATTGAGAACCACCGCTCCGGCTATGATTGCGAGTACCGGCCACGGACGGTTGAGAGCCTCCGCCATTTGCCCGAGAACGATGGCCAGCATGCCGCCCGGAAGAGACCATGCGATGAGCAACAGGTAGGTCCCGCTCACAGAGACGACTTCAGGAGGTTGTCCGAGATTCCCCAAAAACGGAATCATGGCGCTGAGCGCGATAGCAACAAGGATTCCCACTGCAATTCCGAGCAAACTGCCGGCGGCCGCCGAGGTTTTCACTCCTGGCTGGTCGCCGGCCCCGAACGCCTGTGCGATGCTTGGTGCCACGGCCCCGAGGGACCCATAGG
>JBGSSC010000252.1:0-2116 GCA_041737265.1 Terrimicrobiaceae bacterium
CAAATGATAGACCTTCAGCCCTGCGCTTCTCCTCCCCCCAAGTCCAGCGGCGACTTGCTCCGGGTCATCGCTCGGGCGCGCCAGCAGAAGGGTCTTCCATGTTTTCTCGGCAGCACACTCCTCTTCGACCCACGCGTTCACCGCCCTACAATCAATTCCTTTTGCAGGGATCCCAAAGCACAACGCCCGCAATTCCCGACCCGGCAACCAAGCTGCCAATCCCTGCCGCAAAGCCCCAGCACCCAACAGGGTGTCCGGATTGACAAATTCCGGACGATTGGTATCGGAAAAATCGGTCCCGCGAACCAAATGAGTGTGAACGTCAAAAACCCGACCGGGCACAAAACCATCGGCAACCTCTCTCAGTGCCGTGCCCGCTTCGAGATGTGAGTAAATCGTGAGCTGTTTCGTTCGAATCGAAAACGCCTTTGCCGGAGTGGGTCGAGTCATAAATACCTATATGATATGTAACTGGTATTTTATCGGGCTGTGAAGGAAAATTCGTCTCGCTTGCTGCCGGGTGCCCTGCGGGGTTACAAGATTCGGGTTTCCATGGCTTCCCGTAAAACCAAAGACGCAACCTGCTTTTTCGTGACAGGCTCCGATGAAGTCGGGGTCAAGAAGACGGCCGTTGCTCTGGCGGAGTCGCTGGCTCCGGGTGCGGATGCGTTCGGGATCGAGGTTGTGGACGGGGCGGTGGATTCGGCGGAGGCTGCTGTGGGAAAGATTGAAGATGCTCTCTCGGCGGTGCTGACGCTGCCCTTTCTCGGGGGTGAGAAGCTGGTGTGGTTGAAGAGTGCCTCGTTCCTTTCCGACACGCAGGCGGGGCGGGCGGAGAGTGTCGTCTCGGCGGTGGAGCGGTTGTGTGAGGTGTTGGCGTCCGGTCTGCCCGAGGGCGTGCGCTTTCTTCTCAGCGCGGTGCAGCCCGACAAGCGCCGGAGCGGGTACAAGACTCTTTCCAAACTGTGCGAGACGAAGGTTGTGGACCTTCCGGATCTCGGTTTCCGGGGAGGGGACGAGGCGATCGTGGAATGGACAGCCTCGGAGGCCAGGAAGCGTGGGCTGCAATTCTCGCCGGAAGGGGTGGATGCCCTTGCGGCGAGGGTCGGGTTGGATGCCGCTCAGCTCGCAAACGAACTCGACAAGCTCGAGTCAGCCTTCGGCAAGGCGGGCCGGATCGGTGCCGAAGATGTGAGGCTCCTGGTGCCCCAGACGCGGGCCGGCGGGATCTTCGACCTCAGTGAGGCCATCCTGCGGCGTGATCTCCCCCTTGCGCTCGACACGCTCGCTCAATTGCAGCGTCAGGGCGAAAAAGGTGTGGGGATTCTGCTCGCCGCCATCGTTCCGACCGTTCGCAACCTGCTCCTCATGCGGGACCTGATGGCGCGATTCCGGATCGTGCCGACGCAATATTCCAAACAATTCGCAGGGGAGCTTGAGCGATTACCCAAAGAAGTGACCTCGCATCTTCCGCGGAAGAAGGACGGTGCCCTTAACGCCTACCCTCTCAGCCTCGCAGCGATCCACGCGTCAAATTATTCCCTCACCGAGCTCGACGGGGGTCTCAGGGCCTGCGCAGAGGCGGCCCAGCAGCTCTTTACCGGTACCGTTGGAGACGACGTGGTGCTTGCCCGCTTCCTGTTGGGTTTCCTCGGCCGGGCGTGAAGATTTGCGATCTCACGCAATTCTACTCTCCCGTGAGCGGCGGAGTGCGGCGGTATTTGAGTCAGAAAGCGGACTTTATCCGTTCGCGCCGCCCGGACTGCCGTCATGTGTTGGTCGTTCCAGGGGAGACGACGGGAAGTTCAGGGGACGAGGCGGCAAGGGTCTATACGATTGCCTCGCCGCTGATTTCGCGCACCTCCCGATATCGTGCCCTGCTCAAGCTGCACCTGGTGGAGGAGGTTCTCGAGCGCGAACAACCCGACATCATCGAGTCGGGAGATCCCTATCAACTGGCATGGAAGGTGGTGGCATCGGGGAAAGGACTCGGGATTCCAACGGTCGGATTTTATCATTCCCATTTTCCCGAGGCGTTGCTCCGGACGGTGAGGAAATTTTCGGGGCGGGTGGCCCTTTCCATCGCAGCGGAGGTGTCCCGGCGCTACGTTACGGC
>JBGSSC010000352.1:0-1934 GCA_041737265.1 Terrimicrobiaceae bacterium
GCTCGTATTCCATCATGGCATTGCGGACGGTTGGACCCTGGGTGTCTTCGTCGAAGACTTCACAAGCGCTTACGTGCTGGCCCTCAGGCAATCCGGACGGGTGGTTTCCAAAATCCGGGGCCTCCGGGAAGCGTTGCCTGCGGTGGGGTTGAGCTATTCGGGGTGGGCGGCACTTGAGCGCACGCGCTGGCAGGCTCCCGAGATCGAACGCCATGCGGCCTACTGGAAACAACGGCTCGCTGGATCGAAGCTCTTTTTTGAGCCCGACGGCGGCGGTTCTCCACAACCCTTGCTGAAGAGGGTTACGTCCCTTCCGCCGGCGACGTTCGAAAGTGCCCGCAGCCTGGCACACCATGCGGGCGTCACGCTTTTCAGCACGCTTCTCACAGCCTTTCAGGTGGCATTATACCGATGGAAAGGTGTGCGGGATGTCGTCCTGGGTACTCCCCATGCAAACCGTGTGAGGCCGGGGGTCCGTGACACGATGGGCTACTTCGCAGGCGTGGTTCCTCTGAGGGTAGGCCTGGACCCGGGAATGCCCTTCGCATCAACTCTGGCCAGGAATCACAGCCAGGCGGTCGAGGATTTTGCGCATGCCATGCCGTTCGTTGAGCTTGCAGCGGCTGTGGGCGAATCCCCCGTTCCCCGTCGGCACCCGGTCTTTGATGTCCGCTTCGCGCTTCAAAACCACCCGGTGCCCGACATCAAACTTCCGGGGATCTCCACCCGCCTGAGGACACGGGCCACCGGGACCTCCCGCTTTGACATCGGATGCGAATTGACCGAAGATGAAGGTTCGTTGGAAGTGGTTTGGCTTTATCGTCCGCCGGTCGTCGATGCCGGGGATGTCCTACAGCTTGACCAGTTGTTGCGGGAGGTATTGGCGGATGCCGGCACGAATCCGGCATTCTGCCCGGAACAATCTCCGACGGAATAAATCAATGATCACAGCCGAACAACCTGCACTGTCTTCCTGGCCCACGAAGATTGCCTTCCCGTTGGTTTCCGCCGGCTTCTTCCTCACACAAGGACTCGTTGCCTACAGCGTATTCCAAGGCTGGATCTGGCTCACCATTCCGCTCGTGCTGCTTTTGAGCCACTTCATGCACGGCTACCTCATTGCGTTTCACGAAGCCGCCCACGGCCTCCTCCGCAAGAACCGCATCCTCAACGAAATCGACGGCATCATCATCGGCAACACCAGCCTCACGAGCTTTACCCTCTACCGCTCACTGCACCAGAAACACCACGTCAACCTCGCCACAGAAAGGGACGTCGAACTCTGGCCGTTTGTCGATCCGGGCGCTCCGCTTTGGAAAAGGCGCCTCTCCGCCTTTTTGGAATTGAACTTCGGACTTTTCTACACGCCCTATCTGTTTTGGAGGGTTTTCTTCCGGCGGCCGTCTCCCATCACAAACCGCAGGGTGCGCATGCGGATCTGGGTGGAGTTGGTGTTTGGTCTTTCCTTCTGGGCGGGGACCCTGGCCGTGGTGGCCGCCTTTGACCTCTGGCCGTACCTGATGTTCAACTTTGTGATTCCCGCCTTTATCGCCGGGAACCTGCAGAGTTGGCGCAAATACATCGAACATGTGGGGCTGAGCGGAAACTCCGCCCGCAGCGCCACCCGCAGTATCGTCGCCGATTCATGGACCGGCAAACTCGTCTCATTGACCCTCCTGCACGAGCCACTCCATGGAGTGCACCACATCAAGAGTTCCCTGCCATACTCGGAGCTGCCATCGCACACCGAATGGCTTGCGGCCACCGAGGAAGGCGACACCAAGCCGTTCCCGAATTATCGCTCCGCCTTTGTGGATTTGCTGCGCCAGTTGCCCGACCCCCGCGTGGGGCGGCAGTGGGAATCCGCCGGTAGCAAATAAGATTTTCATGTCGCCCGGAAATTCCCCCAATCCGGCAACGGTCGTTTACGAGGC
>JBGSSC010000276.1:0-3902 GCA_041737265.1 Terrimicrobiaceae bacterium
ATGAGGCGCTGACGGAAGGCCGGATCGCGGAACTCGCACAGGATTCGGCAGGTCTCGATACCAGCGCGTTCGTGCCCGCCCCGGCAGGCGACACCCCAACTTACCGCATCAACGCACGGGATTTCAGCACCGGGCGGGACCGCAATCTGCCTGCCCAGGACCCGGCCACTCTGCCGGGACCGGTTCCCGAGGTGAAAACGGAGCGCATCCCGAAGCTCGCCCCGCGCCCGGTTTCCTCGCCCGATAATGCTGGTAACCTCGTGCTCAACCGGGGATGGGAAATGGCCGACGCATGGTTGGTTCAGGCCAGCCCGGAACAAATCTCCACGCCGGGCCTTGATACGACCGCGTGGTATGACGCCACAGTGCCCGGCACCGCGCTGACCACGCTGGTCCAGCAAGGCGTCTATCCCGACCCTCTCCACGGTCTCAATAACATGCTCATCCCCGACCTCGCGACCAAGTCCTGGTGGTACCGGGTGGAATTCCCCACGCCATCGGCTTGGAAGGGCCGCAACGTCGGACTCACTTTCAAGGGGATCAATTACCACTCGGAAATTTGGTTGAATGGCCAAAAGCTGGGCAATACCAGTGGAGCCTTTATCAGGGGCCGCTTTGACGTTGCTTCAGCCCTTGCTGCTAAAGGCAACAACGTGCTCGCCGTCCGTGTCTGGCCCCCACCTCACTACAACGCGCAAGGCTGCGGAGATGAATCCATCGCCGCCGGTGCCGGTCCGAATGGCGGCGACGGCACGCTGGATGGTCCAACGTTCTTCTGCACCGATGGCTGGGATTGGATCCCGACCATCCGCGACCGCTGCACGGGCATCTGGCAGGACGTCGTTCTCAGTCCCACCGGCCCGGTGAAAATCGACGACCCGCAAGTTGTTACCACGCTGCCGAAGCTTCCGGACCTTTCCGTTGCCGAGGTTGCCGTCAGCTCGGAGTTGCGCAATCTCACACAGAAACCCCAGACCGTCACCGTCGAAGCCCGCCTCTCCGATTCCAAGGAAACAAAATCCCTCACCCTCGCCCCCGGTGCGACCGACACGGTGAGGTTTCAGCTGACCATCAAGAATCCAGAACTCTGGTGGCCCAATGGCTACGGCGAGCCGACTTTGCACGACTTCACCCTGTTGGTCGCCGACAGCGAAAAGCGCGAGTCGGATCGCTTCACCCAGCGCATCGGCCTGCGCCAGGTGGACTACGAATTTCTCCCCTCCCCACCCGACAACCCGACGAACAATCCGCTTGTCATCAAGGTCAATGGCCGACGGATCTTTGTAAAGGGCGGCAACTGGGGCATGGATGATGCCCTCAAACGTTCCTCCACCGATCGTCTCGAGCCCTACTTCCGCCTGCATCGCGATGCCCACTTCACCATGATCCGGAACTGGTGCGGCCAGAGCACCCAGGAAAACTTTTTTGAACTCGCCGACAAATACGGCATCCTCGTCTGGAATGATTTCTGGCTCTCAACAACGAGCTACAACAATCCCGCGGTAGACGCCGAACGCTTCCTCGCCAACGCCGGGGATGTCATCAAAAGATTCCGCAACCATCCCTCCATCGCGGTCTGGTGCGGACGCAACGAGGGCTTCCCACCGGTTTGGATCAATGAGCCATTGGACCGGCTTCTAAAAAATCTGGACGGCACCCGGCTCTACATCCCCCAATCAACCAACCGGAAATTCCTGATGAAGAGCGGGCCTTGGGCGATTCAGGAGCCTGACTATTACTACACGAGGCTCCACGGCTTCTGCACCGAGTTGGGGGTCAACTCGGTCCCCACTGCCGACGCCATGCGGGCAATGCTCGATCCGAGCCAATATTGGCCGGCCACGGAACAAGACGCCTGGGCGTATCACGACTTTCACAGCAACGACAACGGATCACGCACGCCCTACCTTGCCGAGTCGGAGAAACGTTACGGCGTAGGGCAAAACCTCGACGACTTCATCCGCCGGATCCAGATGCTCAACTACACCCAGCACCGGCTCATGTTCGAGGCCTGGAATGCCAGCCTCTGGAACCCGAGCACCGGACTCTTCCTCTGGATGACGCACCCCGCTTGGCCGAGCACCGTCTGGCAGGTCTATTCCAGCGACTATGACACGCACGCCGCCTTCTACGGCTGCAAAAAAGCCGGCGAACCCATCCATGTTCAGTGGAACCTCAACGATGATTCCGTCTCGGTTATTAATAACCCCGAGGCCCCGATCGAGAAAGCCACACTCAAACTACAACTCATCGGACTCGACGGCACTTCGATCAGCAACTCCACCACCCCGGTCAACGTGGCCGCCAACAGTGCAGCGCTGGTGGCCAAGGTGGCCTGGGCCGACTTCGCTGCCCATCCTGTCCAGTTCCTCAAACTCGAATTGATCGACCACAATGGAAAGCTCCTCTCCGAAAACTTCTACTGGCACTCCCAAAAGCCGGAACAGTTGCGGGCATTGGAGAATTTGCCTCAGGTCAGGCTCACCGGTTCGGTGCGCTTCACCACAGAGGGCGATGAGACCATCGCAACAGTGGAATTGGCCAACCCCGCAGAAACAGTCGCGCTCATGACCCATATGAGTTTGCGCAATGCGGACGCCGGAACCCGGATCCTGCCGGCTTACGCCAGTGACAATTACATTTCTCTCCTGCCGGGTGAGAACAAAACCATCGCCATTCGCTGCGCCATCAAGGACGCTGCCAAAAACATGGCCGTCTCGCTCGATGGCTGGAACATCGTTCCGGCCACTCTGCAGTAATGATCTCTTGCGGAAGCGAGGCTTGGTCGTCCGCTCATTCAACAATATGACTTCATCACGGGATGCGCATTTTCGAAGTTCCATTAACTTAATGGTGATTCCCCGTTCTCAACTCCATGATCATTCCTCACTTTCTCCCTCTCCTGCTCTGCCTCCTGATCCTTGCCGCGGCTGAGACAGTCAGCATGGCGGGTATCCCGACCGCTCGAACGCCCGAGGATGCGGTCACCCCGGTGGAGAACAGCCAGCATACAAAATTCCTGGAAGAAATCCGCCAGAGAAATGGAAAGGTCGGCCTCGTTCTGATCGGTGACTCGATCACGGATTTCTGGCCTGGCAAGGGCAAGGACTCCTATGCCGGTTTCGCAGCATGGAACCCGCTGGATTTGGGGGTCAGCGGGGAGCATACCGAGCACGTGCTCCGGCGGCTGATGGGCGGCGAGCTCGACGGGTATCAGGCCAGGGTGTTCATGGTCATGATCGGCACCAACAACCTCGGCCACCATGCTGATGAGAAACCGGACTGGGTCGCAGCCGGCATCAAAAAAGTCGTCGAAGTCATCAAGCAAAAGCAGCCGCAAGCCAAGATTCTCCTGCTCGCAATATTCCCCCGGGGAGCCACTGCGACAGACAATCAAAACAAGCGGGCGATCGAAACCAACAAGTTGCTGCCCACGCTGGCTGATGACAAAACCGTTTTTTACATGGATATCGGAAAGGCATTTCTGGATGAGCAGGGCAACTTGAAAAAAGAGCTCATGCCCGATTTTCTGCATCCCAACGCAGAGGGTTACAGGGTCTGGTTCGATGCCGTGAAACCGAAGTTGTCCGAGTTGATGAATTAGGCCCGGACGACCATTCCCTTGACAGACGAATGAAAGACTTGGCACATCGAAACGTTTCCCTGACACGCAGTCTTTTCTCACTCGGGCTCGCCGGAGCTCTATGGATTCCAACGATTCCGGCCAGAGGCGGGCAAAGCGAATGGGTGTATTCCGCCGCCAATGGCAAACTTACTTATAAGACACTGCCCGGGGGAGACAGGATCAGCGACTTTTCTCCTGCCGGCTATGGCGGAGGCGGAGTCAAGCTCCCCGTTGTTCCGGTGCAGAAAACCGTCACCCCCTCCGGCGCCGACGATTC
>JBGSSC010000306.1:0-2707 GCA_041737265.1 Terrimicrobiaceae bacterium
TATGATCCCGAATTCCACCTGGAAAATCAAACCAAGCACGGCTCCTGGGTCCTCCAACTCAATGCCGCGTAACTCCCATCCTGCCATGCGAATAAAATCTCAAAAAAAACACTTTCCAACCGATAGAACATCTTCGCTCTGTCCGGCTTCTGGCACCAAAGAGACGCCCCGCGTGTGCGCAAGCCCGTTCCATTGGTAGGGCGCGGTTCGCCGCAACCCGCCCTTTTCACCTAGCAAAGCGCTGGCCGCCCGCCAGATCGTGCCCTCGCGGGGGATTCGGAGTGGAGCGTGCCCCGGACGGTGGTGAAGCTCCGTATGGGGTCTTCACCCCATGGCGTCTGCCCCCGACTGCACCCTAAATTTAACACATGAAAATAGCGTCTTCAGACGCCTGTCGGGAGGACTTCCGGACCGACAGCGGGGTCATCTCAGGCGATAGCCGCCGGAGCCCCCCTGTGAGGGTTTCCAATGGGTTCCGTATGCTCCGAAAATGTTCTCTCTTCAACTATCGCCATGCCAGACCCACGCTCCGAAACCAATGGTCCTGAGCAGGCGGGCGGAGCACCGCTTGAATGCCAGAATTTATTCTTGATCGCTTTCCGGCTGAGCCCGGTTGGCATGGCAATCATTAGGACGGCTGATCGCACAATTATGGCCGCGAATGAGGCTATCAGCCATCTCTGGGGCAGCACGCCGGACGAGGTCGCCGGCCAACCGGTTGAAAAATATTCCAACTGGCTGAGCGAGGAGCACCGGCTTGGTTTCCAGCAGACGCGAGCGGAAACCGGTGAGTGCATGAATTATGAGATGAGCCTGCAAATGAGGGACGGGCGGATGGAATTGTTCAAAATATCCTCCTGCATGATCACGTTTAACAATGAATCCTGCATTCTGAGCGTGATGCGGGAGATCACAGAAGAGAGACGGACCACGCTGGCACTCAGTGCGTCCGAACTGCGGTACCGGCGGCTCTTCGAGACGGCTCAAGATGGGATTCTCATCCTCGATGCCGCAACCGGCATGGTCGTGGATGTGAATCCATTTCTGATCAAGCTTTTGGGATTTTCGCACGAACAATTTCTGGGCAAGGCGATCTGGGAGTTGGGTTTTTTCAAGGATGTGGTGGCCAACGAGGAGAAGTTCGCGGAATTGAGGGAAAAGGGATACGTGCGCTACGAGGACCTGCCATTGGAGACCAGGTACGGGAGCAAGATCGAGGCGGAGTTTGTAAGCAATGTCTATCTGGTGGGGGGAGAGAGAGTGATCCAATGTAATATCCGCGATGTGACCGACCGCCGGAGGGCCGAGGAGGGCGTGCGAAAGCTCAATGCCAGCCTCGAAGAGCGGGTACGCAGGCGAACCGCGGAATTGGAACTGGCCAACAAGGAACTCGAAGCGTTTTCCTATTCCGTATCGCACGATCTGCGCGCTCCACTGCGCGCCATCGACGGCTACTCCCAGGCCGTGCTGGAAGAGTACGGACCTCAACTGGCAGGGGAAGGCGAACGATACTTGCAAACCATCCGCGCCGGGGCACAGCAGATGGGAGCGTTGATAGACGATCTGCTCACATTCTCCCGCATGAGTCGTGAGCCGGTGAAAATGCAACCGATCAACATGGCAAACCTTGTGCGCGTGGCGATCCAGGAGTTGGACTCCCAGGAGCCATCCCGGGTGGATATCATCCAAATCTCCGATTTACAGGACTGTCGGGGTGCACCCGCCCTTTTGAAGCAAGTCTGGGTCAACCTGTTATCCAATGCCTTGAAATTCACCCGCAAACGGGAATCCAAAATCATCGAAGTCGGCAGCCAGCCGGGCAGCGATGGACCGGTCTATTTTGTCCGCGACAACGGCACGGGCTTCGATATGCGATACGCACACAAGCTTTTTGGAGTCTTCCAACGTCTGCACCGTGCGGAAGATTACGAAGGCACGGGTGTGGGGCTCGCTATTTGCCAACGCATTATCCACCGCCACGGCGGGCGCATCTGGGCCGAGGCTGCAGTGAATCAGGGTGCCACGTTCTTTTTCACCCTGAGCAAAGAAACCTCATCATGAATGACGCAAATATCGTGGAACTTCTTCTGGTCGAAGACAACCCGCAGGATCTGGAATTGGCTCAACGCGCATTGAAGAACGCAAACCTGGGCAATCGCATGCATGTGGCCCGCGATGGCGAGGAAGCACTGGATTTCATCTTTTGTGATGGGCCCCACAGCGGGCGCAACATCACAAACGGCCTCAAGCTCATCCTGCTCGATCTGAAGCTGCCGAAGGTGGATGGACTGGAAGTGCTGCGCCGCCTCAAAGGCGACCCGCGCACCAAAGCAATTCCGGTCGTGGTGCTCACTTCCTCCCAGGAACAAAGCGATATCGTTGAAAGCTACGGGCTCGGCGTGAACAGCTTCATTGTCAAACCGGTGGACTTCAAACAATTCTCCGCCACCGTGCAGGAACTGGGTCTCTATTGGCTGCTGCTCAATCATCCGCCGAAAGTCGAAGAATAGACATGCAACCGCTTAACATTCTGGTGCTGGAGGATAATCCAGTGGATTCCGAACTGATTCTCCGGCAACTCCGGCAGGCAGGGATCGAAACCCACTGGCTAAGAGTGGACAATGAGGCGGACTATCTTAACCATCTCCACTCCGGCCTTGATCTCATTCTTTCGGACTATCAAATGCCGCAATTCAATGGATTACGC
>JBGSSC010000349.1:0-3148 GCA_041737265.1 Terrimicrobiaceae bacterium
AGCCGCCGCAGCCCCGGCATCGTGCAGCATATTTACAACATGCTCGAACAACACCCCGGCCAGATGATTCAGGATGCCGCCCGGGATGCCGGAACCGATACCATGTTTCTGGTGCGCGTTCCTCACTCCTCCGGAATGTTGGAGGGGAAATACACTGCGGAGACCGTCTTTCCGCCCAACGATCACCGGAATCACCGTCCGCGCTCATGGCTTCTCAATGGGGTGAAAAAGGTGGAACAACTACGCTTTCTCGAAGCAGGCGGAAGCCGCACTTTGGGGCAGGCATCCATCCAGTGGCTGTTGGCAGACGGGAGGACGGCAAGCGTGCTCCCGAACATTTACGATGAGGCACAGCTCGTGGAATTTGCCTCCGCTCCCGATGTGCCCGCCTTGAATGAAGAGGAACTCACGCGCGTGCAGGAACTGGTGCGGGACAACTTCGGCCTGCCCGCCGAGGAAGGCAAATTCAAGGGAACGATGGAAGTTCCGCTCGCTGTGTGAACCGTTTTGCCAGCATGATTTTCGGGAAGACCGCGCGCCTCAAGCGCCGGGTAAAACCGAAGTTTGCACCCAAACTCCTTATCTTCGACTTCGACGGCACGATCGGAGACACCTTCACTGCTGGTTTGGAGATCCTGAACCTGCTCTCCACGGAATTCGGGTTTCGGCCCCTGCGGGAGGAGGATGTTCAGCGTGCCCGCGACATGCGAACCCGCGAGCTGATGAAGTTCCTCGGTATCAAGACCTCGCGGTTGGCAAAGATCTCTGCCCGCGGCACCATCGAACTCAAAAAACGCATGGGTGCCGTCTGCCCGCTGGAAGGCATGCCCGGCACCCTCCGGGACCTTCACAACCGAGGCTTCGCACTCGGCATCGTGACCTCGAACACGGAGGAAAATGTCCGCGTCTTTCTCAAAAACCACGACCTCGAACTTTTCGATTTCGTGCGTTGTTCGTCCAAGCTCTTTGGCAAAGCGCGGGAGATTCGCGGAGCCCGCAAGCTTGCAAGAGCGAAGAAACATGAAGTCCTCTTCATCGGCGACGAAACCCGGGATATCGAAGCCTGCCAGAAGGCGGGTGTCCGCATTGCCGCCGTCACCTGGGGCTACAACAGCCCGGCAGCCCTCCGCGCGCTCAAGCCCGACTTTTTGCTCAACTCCCCCGGCGAGTTGACCGCCTTGCTGGCCACCTACCTGCCGGAACCGCCGCCTTCCGCTCCCTGACTTTCCCGGGCTTTCTCGCGCCTGCGGGCCAGCGGGAGAACAATGGCATAGGCAACCGCGGCACCGGGAACTGCAAGGAACAACGACCCCACAAGCAGCGGGAGCCCCACATGGAAAAAGGTCGTCCATTTGAGCAGTTCCTTGGGGTGCAGACCGTGAAGCTCAAGTTTTTCCGGCAGGGTGTGCGGGTTGCTCAAGATCCAGTAGCCGATCTCATATTCGATCCGCAGCAGAAACGGCCAGAATGGCGTGACCACATCGTGAAGGCAGACGGCTATCACCGCGGCAATCGGATTGCAGCGGAGCGCGTAAGCGGCCCCCAGACAAAGTAATGTCTTGAGTCCGAAGAGCGGCGTGAACCCCATGAATATCCCGATCGCAACGCCCCCCGCAATCGCATGCGGCGTGTCTTTGATCTCGATCAGCCGGTGACAAAGCCCTGCAAAATGCGAAAATATCTTTCTGACCGGCTTCGGGATTTGCATGCCAACCATCAATTAACCAATGCCCGCCGCCTTGCACGCATGTTCTTCAGTTCCGGGGGGCGTCGTCCCGGCGGGAGAAGAAGCACGATGCGCTCGTTACCGCTTGCGGCGGGCCAGGGCGGCCATTCCAAGCCCGGCAAGGAGCAAACCCAAGGAGGAGGGCTCGGGGATCAAGGCCGCCGTTTCCGTGACCTCATTTCCGTAGATATCGAAAGCCCTGATCTCCACTTCATACCGGGGATCCTCGTATCCAGCCACCCAGGCACCCGGGACCACCAACGATGAGGCAAACTGCGTGGCGTCATCCCCAAAGCCCACTGGATCGACGTAGGGATTGCCGGTGTCCAGAGTGTCGAGAGCCGCAGTCGTTTCGGCATTGTAGCCCGAGCGAAGATTGAAATCGAGCACGTGAAGCTTTTCCTCGCCTGCATCCAGCGTGTCGATAATACGAATTTCAAAACGATTCAACAGGGGCAGCTCGTCAACATTGATGGTATAGTCAAATGTCAGATCCTCCCCAAAAGCAGCCTCCCCGGCTTGGTTCAAAGCCTGTGTGTATGCCGCAGCGGCGGCCGGGTCAAAAGTCTGGGGATCAAACAGAATCATCGGGTTGATATGCGGATCAAACCCCCATTGCGTGGTCATCGGATTGTCCAACTGGAATTGCAGCGAGGAATTCGAGCCGACACGAAGCTCAAAGTGAAGATGGGGACCGTAGGTTCCCCCGTTAGCCGGAGTGCCGGAATCACCGAGAATTCCGATGGCCGTGTTCTGTGGGATGGCATCTCCGATCGAATAGGCGTCCATGTATTGATCGCCCGTGCCCACCGCGTTGCCATCAATGCCGTCGTCGTAAAGATGGGAATACCACGTGTAAAACCGGGTGATTGTTGCTCCCTCGTAAGTCAGGCTTGGAACCCCGAAATCACTGAGTTCGTGCCGCAAGATAACCGTATAGCCGGAACTGGCGCTTTCGAATTGGTAACGGTGAAGATATCCATCCAGAGGAGCGACGATGAGATCAGTGTTCAGGGTCCCGTCAATATCAATTCCCCGGTGCCAATCGTAGTTGCCTCCGGAAGTTTGTACCCTCGGACCGAATGCGCTTTCCAAATCCGAAAGCGTGCCGCCTTGAACGGGAAAAGTGGTGGAGTCATTCAGATTGTTGAAAAAATCCATGACATCCTGATAATCCGCTCTGGCGGAAAAATTCGGAAAAACAGAGAGGGCGCAGACGGCCAGGATGGGAAAATAACGGGCAAACATGGATGCTGAATCCGGTTTACGGTACTCAGTAGAAGCTGGCAGGGTGCGCACATGGAGTCAAGGCGGCGCCTGATGGCAAACGATTTCGCAGGATCAGGAAACTGCGCGGTGTTGAGGTAGGGTTCCACCCCATAGCTGCCGTGGCTCGGATGCGAAAAATTAGGTAAAGTGAGC
>JBGSSC010000381.1:0-2784 GCA_041737265.1 Terrimicrobiaceae bacterium
GTCGCGCTTCTCCCCTACCAGTGGCAGGGAGTCATGTTCTGGGACGCATCGTTTGTGCAGGAGGCCTTTCTGACCTGCGGTAACAACACGGAAGCCCGGGCCATTGACGGTCAGGTCAAACGGCTTCTGCCCCAGGCACGCCGGATCGCCGCGCAGCTGGGAAACCACGGTGCCCGCTTCGAATGGACCGCGAACCTGGAAGATTTCACCGGCTACGAACCACCGACACGGCAGTTTCATAACAACGCTGTCTGGGCCAGGAGCCTTTGTCTGCTGGGCGAGTATCTGGGAGAGCCAGCCACTGAGGAAACTCTTCTCAACGTTGAAGAGTTGCTGCTGTTCCTGATTGACGAGTTCGAGAAGCACGGCGATGCGCGCGGACAGAACTTTGCATTCGTCGGCATCGACGAGTCCAACGATGACCCCAAGCCTTATGACACCTGGACCTTTGCCGTGTTGCTTAAGGCCCTGGAAGACTATTTCCGCCTCTGTGCCAACCACCAGAGGGAACCGGCTTTTTCACCGCAACTGCTGGAGCGGATCCGGGGCATCCTTGCCGCCAATGTGGACGCGGAGGGCGTGTTACAGTCTTTTCGCGGAGGACGGCTGCCGCACTGGGGTTCCCTCATTTTCGACCTCTTCCCCGGCAACCCGGCAGCCCTCCCCACAATCCGCCAGATGGCTGAAAACTACGACGAGGAACGCGACATGTTCAACTTCCACGGCCTGAACCGCTACGCGGAAAAGACTTTTCCATGGGCCACGCAGATCGTGGTGCGGTGCCTGGCCAAGGCGGGACGCCCCGAGGCGACCGACTTCCTCTTGCACAGCCTCAACCATGCGAATTATTTCGGCGGGTTCTCGGAGCGCATTTTTTACCACGGAGAACATTACATTGAGTGGTTCTCCTCCGCGCACGCCGCACTCGTGCTGGCGGTCAATTCCATGCTGGCCACGGAGGTGGAAGGCCGGCTGCAGCTTCTGGGCGGCGTCGACCCGTCCCGCTGGGACAGCCTGAGATTCGAAAATCTCCGCACAGGCAATGGGTGGATGGTCACCTTGGAACTCAAGAAGGGGAGCATAAGGGAACTCATCGTCGAGAACCTCCACGACGGAGTAAGGGAACTCCGGATCGATGTGCCGCCACTGGCTCTATCGCACACCCTGGCATGCCCGCCCGGTCCGGTCCGGATTGACTTACTTTCGGCTGGCTGATCCCTCATCACGGAAGACCACCATGGCAACAAATTGGAAGAGCGTTTGGAGTTTGCGGAACTCCCGGGTGACTTCCGGAAAGCCGGGAGCATTCACTCTTCTGGAAGCCCTGGTTTCCCTCGCGATCTTCGGGATGATCCTGGCTCTTGTAGCCGGGATGATGAACAGCTCGAGTTCGCTGTGGCTGCGCCACCGGAATCAGGCGGCCGCATTCGAAGCGGCAAATGCGGCGTTTGAAACCATCGCCCGTTCCCTTTCCCAGGCAGTCCTCAATACCTACTGGGAGGTCTCCGGAAGCACCTATGGCCGAATGTCCGAGTTGCATTTCGCGATGGGGAACGCCACCAGCCTCCTGGAGTCTTCATCCGCGGACGAATATCCCGGCAAGGCCGTCTTTTTCCAAGCGCCTCTTGGCCGACCTGCCTCCCCCACCCTGAAACGCCTCCCCATGTTGCTCAACAGTGTCGGATACTTTGTGCGCTTCGATGACGGTCCGGAACTCCCCTCTTTCCTTCCTCTCGTGAAATCCCGCGATCGCTTCCGGCTATACCAATGGCTGGAGCCAACAGAAAACCTCGGCGTTTATGCGTTCCCACCGGACACACCCGCCATCAATCGGCGCGCATGGTTCCAGGGAGACCTCGTCGGAGGCAGCATGGTCAATACCGCAGTCCTGGCGGAGAACGTGGCAGGCCTCGTTTTGATGGCGGAGTATCCGGACGCCGACAATGACATCATCAGCCGGTTCGCCTACGATTCCCGGGATACCACCGACCCGGACTCCCTCCACCAACTTCCGCCGCGGGTGAGAATCGTAATGGCTGTGATTGACGAGAACTCGGCCTCACGGCTCGCAGCTCAACATGGATCCAACCCGCCACCCATCACACCGGATGCGACCTGGTTTCAAGATCCTGCAGAGTTCGATGGAGATCTCGATCGCTGGGAGCAGCGGCTGCAAGGAATCACTCCACCGGTTGACTACCGGATTTTTACAACGACGGTAATTATACAGAATGCAAAGTGGAGCCTCAGCCTTTAAGTACCAGAAACCCGGATTCCGAAGATCTTCCCTTCATGTCCTTCATGCTCTTCGTGGTAGACTCCGGTGTTTATTGGCCCTCCAACTGCGGGATCTAGGATGAAAATGCATCGGAAAACACACTCGGCCATGTCTCTTGTCGAAGTTGCCATTGCGGTCGGCATTATCAGCTTTGTGCTTGTGTCGATGATGGGGCTTTTCCCGACCATGCTGAAGGCGATGCGGGAATCCCGCGAAAAGGCACTTGCTCAACGGATGTATCAGACCATCACGGAGGACCTCCACGAAAACCCGGTGGGGTCG
This sequence comes from Terrimicrobiaceae bacterium, assembly GCA_041737265.1. GTDB lineage: Bacteria > Verrucomicrobiota > Verrucomicrobiia > Chthoniobacterales > Terrimicrobiaceae > JBGSSC01. The sequence goes on from JBGSSC010000381.1 coordinate 2,561, forward strand.
GGGACGAATCGCACATACTCTTTCGATGCGGAGGGCTTTCTGCTGGCGATCGATCCGCCGCGTGCAGGGCAGAGGCTCCGCACAGGCAGCGCCCGATTCACGGGATTCGCAACCAATAACACCGATGCAATCGTACCGGGCGCCTCCTCACCGAATCCAAACCTCATACTTTCACGCGTTCGCCTCGACGACACGGTAAGAGCCTCCACCCTGCTCGAAAGGCC
>JBGSSC010000435.1:0-15032 GCA_041737265.1 Terrimicrobiaceae bacterium
CTCAAGTTGAACAACTCGAGCATGGCATCCCAATACCGCCCGCGCCGCATGAGCGGAGGCCTCTCGAATTCACGGTTGTCGTTGGGCGTGACCCTCAGCACACTCTTCAGGCCGCTCCTGTCCCTCTCGGCCGCCATTCCCTCAAGCAGAATGGTGACGATCTCCAATCCCCATTCGGGGTGTTCTGTCATTGGCGGAAGAGTTTCAAACTCGATGACGACTCCGGGAACATCAAGCTCAGCGGCCCGTTTCAAGGCGCCTGTGATAATCTGCTCGTAGTTTTTCCGTATGGTCGGCCGTGTGGACTCCTCGATCTGAATCGGCGGGAGTGTGAAGTTGAGTTCGGGATAAACGGTTCCTCCCCCGATGCACATTCCGCTGCGTGTGGTTACCGGGTGAGGAGCCGTCCCGAAGACGAGATCCCGGGGATTCTTGATGGCAAGAGCTTCGTATTTCATCGGGCTGAGCATGCCCGTTCAAGGCCGGGAGCGTCTTGTGTTTGCAGATCGTTCTATTGTGAATGTTGGCTGCGGTAGCCGCGAGTGCCTAAGAATCCACCGGATTGAGAAACGACTCAACCTTTGAGAGGATTTCCCGCTCGCTGCCAGGGACACTGAGGATATCGCACTCACTGCCAAGGATGAAGGGATGGCCTGCCTCCTGCATTTTTTCAAGCAACCGGGAACTGAGGGCCTGCACTTCGGCCACGGTGAGTTGCGCCGAGTAAAAGCGCTTCGTGGGCAGGTTTCCATAAAGAACGGTCTCCTGCCCCACGAGTGCCGCATCTTCCCACAGACAACGCGAAGAACCGAAGCTCATCATCGCGGCATCCAGTGATGCGAACCGCTCGACCATCCCCGATGTCAATTCTCCGCAATCGTGGAAAACCAGTTCCACTCCCCTGGCCGCCATCCGGTCCTTGATACGTTGAAGGGGCGCCATCACAAGGCGCTCGAAGACATCATAGCCTTCCGCGAGCTGGTTGGGCGAGAAATAGACGTTGTTGGCAGCCGGCTCGCAGAGGATGAAGGCGCGTGCGCCGGCATCAATCTGGGCGTCGAGATACGCAAGGATCAGTTCGGTTCCCGTGCGGATGGCGGCTTCCACAACCGCAATCTCCGGCTCCTCCTCGGCGGTCGCCCCGGTGCCTGCAAGAAAAACGGGAGCGATCGGGTCCGCCACCAATTTTGTCATGAGCGAGAACGGACCGATCCCCATCCCCATCGGAAGAAGTCCGGGCTGCCCGGCAACATGCCTGATTGCATCGCACGCCGCAGACATGCGGGCGGTCGCAGCAAAAGCAGGTGCCGGCCCGGGCGGAGTATCAAAATGGCAGCCTTCGATATCTTCCGGGGCCACTCCCAGAGACAGCAACAGAGCCTCCTTCTCCAAGGTCAGGTCCATCAGCGGCACAGCCAGCGGAGTTTGGAAACGACAGGCCGTCTCGGCGATGACTTCCCCGAGACGGGAGCCATCCAAGAGGATCTCCGCGACATCCGGTTTTTCATGCAGCACCAGATGCGTGCCGATCGGTGCCCGGTGGCCTTCTGCGGCCAATTCGAGCAGAATCTTTCGTGAAGGAGTCATGGAAGTGGCAATGTGAGCCGTGCCCCAACGGCAGACCGTGGTGTTTTTGCAGGCTTGGATCGCATGTGCGACGAGCTGCCGGATGCCTTGAAAAGTGGAGTTGGCTGCATTTGAGTCAAGTTTTGCTTCCCGATCCAAGGCAGTGCCTCGCTAGGCGTCCATCACGGCGAGCGCTTTGTCCACGGCACTTGCGGCATCGGGAGAGTAACCATCAGCCCCGATTTCATCGCTATATTCCTGGGTGATGGGTGCTCCACCGATCAGGACTTTCACCTTCTGCAAACCCGCTCCGCGGATTGCAGCCACCGTTTCGCGCATCGCCGGCATGGTCGTTGTAAGCAACGCTGATAGGCAAACGAGCTGAGCGTTATGGTCGCGCACTGCCGCCACGAATTTTTCCGCGGAGACGTTTGTTCCGAGGTCGATGACGCCAATGTTGGCGCCTTTGAGCATCATCGCGACAAGGTTCTTCCCGATATCGTGGAGGTCACCCTGAACGGTTCCGATGACCGCGGTATACTTCGGCTTGATGCCTTCTGCGACAAGCAGGGGCTCGAGCAACAGCATGCACTCCTTCATCGCGCGCGCAGCAATAAGCATCTCGGGCACGAAGACCTCGTTGTTTTTGAATTTCTCGCCGATCGCACTCATGCCCGGGACGAGTCCCTGCTCGACGATCTCCAGAGGCTTGAGACCCTCGTCGAGAAGGGCTTGGGTGAGCGCCTTCGCGTCGTTGCGTTTTCCTTTTTCAATTACCAGAGAGAGATCGTTGAGCTTGCTCATGGTTACAGCGACAGATTTGTTTTCATTGCGAGCCTATACTGTCTGATCACGGCAGGTAGGGTCTTGTGTTTGGAGACCGTTCTATTGTGATTTTCGTGCAGAAGGAGTTCCCCCGCGAAGTTGATCGCGGTATCGGCCGGGGGTGATATTCTTTTCCTCCTGAAAGACATGGGTCAGGTAGCTTTGATCGCAAAAAGCACACTCTGCAGCGATCGTGGCAAGGGTCCAGTCGGTTTCCGCAAGTAACTTGCAAGCCCTTGCGACGCGGGCCTCGCGTTGGAGGTCGTGAAACGTTCGTCCCGTTCGTTCCTTCAACAACTGCCCGAGCCGACCCGACGAAATCCCCGCTCTCTGAGCGACCTCCTCCCGGGTCAGGGAAAGGCCGTCCACTTCCCGCAGGACCTGCAGGGCCTTCCCTACGACCCCCGGTTGATCCCCGCCAACCCTCGATTCCACAGCCTGAAATATCCGCAGGACCGACTGGCGGAGCCACGCCGCAAGGCTTTCGTCGTCGTCGGTAGTCGCAAGTTCCGCAAGATGCCGGAAGCCCAGTCCCAGGACCTCCGACTGGGGTGCCCCCGCCTCCACGGCCGCACGGGACATCATTACGACCAGCTCGAGGAGCAGCCCTTTAAGCAACTCGCTGCGTTCCTCGCCGGCGCTATAGATGTGAACAAGGATCAGGTTGATAATGCGGGTTGCCTCCTGCCGGTCGCCCCGCCGGATCGAGTTCAGGAGCTCCGGCTCCTCATAAAGGTAGAGCTCGCGGATGCGGTCGTATGGACGCTTGGGATCGAGCTCAACAGCCGGAAAATCGTTGGCGTCTTTTGCCATTGTCAGCAGACATCAGGCCGGAAGCGGACCGGCCAGGGATCGCGCCCTAAAGAATTCCGCGATGCCGCCGGATTAGGTTGATCGATGGGCCTGCAACAGGCCTTCGCTGTGCCCCAAGCCGGGCCTCTCATCCTTTCGCGGGAGAGCCCGCAAAAAGATCCGCAGGAATTTCCCCCTGCGTCCAGGGTGCCTTGCGCGGCTTGCCGATCAGGTATCCCTGGCCGTAGTTGATTCCGTGTTCGCGCGCAAAATTCAGTTCGGAGTGACGCTCGATCCGCTCGGCAACCGTGGCAAATCCGATCCCCCGCGACATCACGGTGACTGCATCCACCATGACCTGGTTAAAGGATTCCTCTTCCACACTCCGGGTCAGATCGCCGTCGAGCTTGACGAGATCGGCCGGGAGGTTTTTGAGCGAGGTCAGCGATGAGAAGCCGGTGCCGAAGTCGTCGAGAGCGATCCGCACACCCAGCGAGCGGATCCTGCGCGCAACCGCGTGAGCCATCTTGAAGTCCGCAATCTCCTGGGTCTCCGTGATCTCCAATATCAGACGGTCTCCCGGAAGCCCGGTCGAGGACAGAAGGTGGTCGAGGTTTTCGCAGAAATGCCAGTCGGCGAGCGAGGAGGCGGAGACATTGATCGAGGCGGTGAGGTCAGGAAACTCCAGCAAATACTGGGTGATTTCCTCGACAACAAACTGGTCGAGTGAGCGCACGTAGGCGCGGTCGGTGATCTGGGAGAGAAACATCGCAGCCTGAATGGGATCGTCCCCCGCGGGTCCCAGAAACCGAAGGAGAGCTTCCTGAAAAACGATGCGCCCGGTGAGCAGATCGCATACCGGCTGGAAGTGCAGCCTCAAGGACTTTTCCCCCTTGTTTTCGGATTTTGGAAGAGCTTGTTTCCTCTTCCGGGAACGAAGCAAATTTGCGTCGAACTCAACAAAGACCTCCGCGCGATTCTTTCCCTGCGATTTTGCCCGGTAGCACGCGGCATCGGCGTGACGGATCACTTCCTCAGGCAGTACTCCTTGCGTGATCTTTGCGATTCCAATGGAAGCCCCGGGCCGGATTGCATCCGGATCCGGCGAGGCAGCAAGGGCATTGATCCGGGTGACAAGGAGCTCAGCAAGCGGAACAGCGTCCGCCGCCGGGACGCCGGGAAGCACTGCGACAAACTCGTCTCCGCCATAGCGGATATTTGTCGCGCTCTGCGGCAGGGTTTCACGCATGGCATCCGCCGTATCCACCAGGATTCGATCGCCAGCCTGATGCCCTGAATAATCGTTGATCGCCTTGAAGTGGTCGAGGTCAACGATCATGAGGCAGGAACCATCCAGCACGTCGGAAGCCTCCGCCGTGCGCTCGATTGCCGGTGAGAGTTCCCTCCGGTTCCACAGTCTGGTGAGCGGGTCGTGCCGCGCAAGGAACGTGAGTTCCTTCTGGGCTTCCCTCAGGGACTGGATCTCCGCAGCACGCTTCTCCGAGACAGCAAGTCGCACGTTCAATTGCCCTGGCTGGAATGGTTTCGCGATGTAGTCATCCGCCCCGGCCGCCAGAATGCGATCCAAGACATCTGGTCCGGACTCCGCCGTGGCGATAACGATGTAGCAGTGATTGCCTTCGGGCAGGAGTCGGATTTGCCGGGTGAGGTCCAAGCCACTGTTGCCAGGAAGGTTCAGGTCGAGGAATGCCGCGGGGAACCATTCTCGCTGGAGGGCCGCCCACCCGCCCTCCGCGTCAGCATAGGCGCTTACACGGTGGCCTCTCTTCTCAAGCACCCTCTGCAAAAGCCTGGAGGTGACCAAATCGTCTTCAATGAGCAAAATCTTCATGAGGAAAAGTCTTCAGCGAGGAACCGGGAATTGGGGCCGGAATCAGCAGAGGGCAGAAGTTATTGAGCATGGATTTTCTAATCTGAGGCAGTGCCTCGCCGGAGTAATAGTCCATTATTCTAACCTTGCCGGAGCGGTCTGGCAATGGCGCTCGTAAGCAGCGCTCCATCGCCAAACCGGAGGTCTTGCGAAAACGCCCGCCAGAAGGTTATCATGCCGTCGTGAATCGTTGGTTTGTCATCCTCGCAGCATGCGCCCCGGCCGCCATGGCCACCGCGCAACAACAGGAGAAGAAATTGCTCGAACGTGTGACAAGACCCGACATGACTCTCGCCAACCCGATGCAAAGCCGTACCTTCGAGGGCACCGGAAAGCTCCAATCCGACAAAAAAGCGAACGTATCCGGTCGGGTCGGCTTCGCCGACAAGACATTCATCGATGACTCATCGCTGAAAACCCGGTCTTTTCTCGGAATCAAGAACCCATGGTTCGGGAACCGGGTCGTTGATGTGAGGAAAGCGCGGTTGGAGGCTTCCGTCATTCCGAAGGCGGAGGCCGTTTATCCCGTGGACAAGGCGGAAGACCGGAAATTTGACCCCGGCAAGGCGGCCGTTACCTCCACCGAAGTCCCTCTCCGGTCCTTCAGCCCGCGCGGCTCAGCCCAAGGCGCGATTGATTCCGTCAGCGATACCGCAAAGAAAGACCTCACCGTGGATGACATCCGCGAAATCCTTAACAAGAAAGTCGATTAGCACCACCGCGATGTCCGCCAGGCAAGTACACCCCATTCCCACCACCGCCCGCAAACAAGCCGCGGTTCTCGCAGCGCGCGCGGATACCGTGATCAGCGAGGAGGCTCTCGCCGCCAAGCTTGCGGCAGGTTCCCCGCTGCGGGTGAAGCTCGGAGTCGACCCAACTGCACCGGATATTCACCTCGGCCATGGGATCGTTTTGGAGAAACTGCGGGAGTTCCAAGACGCCGGACATGAAGCGATCCTCATCATCGGTGACTTCACCGCGATGATCGGCGACCCCAGCGGCCGCTCCGTAACCCGCCCTCAGCTCGATCATGGGCAGGTCCTCGCCAATGCAACCAGCTACCAGGAACAGGCCTTCAAAATTCTCAGTACCGAGCGCTCCCGCATTGTCTTCAACGGCGAGTGGTTCGAGGCGATGAGCTTCGAGGAAGTCATCCGTCTCAACAGCCGGGTAACCCTCCAACAAATGTTGCAGCGCGAGGATTTCCGCGAGCGGATGGACGCCGGGCATCCGGTGCGGGCCCACGAAATCCAATACCCGATCATGCAGGGGTGGGATTCAGTCAAGATCCGTGCAGACGTCGAATTGGGGGGTACCGACCAGCTTTTCAATATTCTGGTCGGCCGGGACCTCCAACAGGCCGAAGGCCAGGCGGCTCAGGTGGCGATGACCATGCCCATCCTGGTCGGGCTCGATGGGAAGCAAAAGATGAGTAAAAGTCTTGGCAATTACGTTGCCTTGAACGAGAGCGCCCGCGACATGTTCGGCAAGCTGATGAGCATCAGCGACGAGGTTATGGCCCTTTATTATCCCGCTCTGCTCAAGGAATCGCTGCCGGCAGACCTGCACCCCATGGAGGCCAAGAAATTGCTTGCTGCCCGCGTGGCTGCACGGTTTCACGGCCCCGCGGAGGCCGCAGCCGCACGGGAGGATTTTGAAACCCGCTTTGCAAAACGGGATCTGGAAAACTCCGAACTACCCGACTTTGAGCCATCTGCCGGGGCCGGCGACATCGTCAGTGTGGTGGTGGATGCCTATGCGCGATGCTTCGGCATCACCAAAACCCGTGGCGATGCCCGCAGGTTGGTGGAAGGCGGCAGCGTCCGCTGGCGGAACGAAAAGTTCGCCGATCCGAAAGCGCTTTTCCCGATTGGAGAACCCGGGGTGCTCAAGCTGGACAAAACCCGCGCGGTGCGCGTTGCCGGCAAGGGACCCTAATCCGGGGGGAGCTGGTATCAGGGGCGGCTTCGTGGGCAATGCCCTCCGGCTAATGTCCCCCCTCGCCGCCGGATTTGAAAACTTTGCTGCGCAAAATTGAAGAACCAGAAATGGTGTGCTTTTTGCGCAGAATTTTAAGAGATAAGGATTCAACCTCTGCACATCAAATCCACCATCGAAAGCTTGAAAAGCCCACCCTTTTGCGCAGCAAAATCACCTAATCCCGCGGCGCGGGCCAGCGTTTCTGGCAGGGCCTCTTTGCCCACAAGTCACCCGCCTCCATCGGCTCCCGCGGGATTAGAATGAAGGCATCATCACGGAATTTGCTCCGGCAATTGACCGCTACGGTTCTGGTGGGCCTCACAGCGGGAGCGGTTGCGAGTCTTTTTCATGCGGCGCTTTCGGCGGTTTTCGGGGCCATGGTTCTGGGTCCTTCCGGTTGGCCATTTCCGCTTTTTCTGGTGGGGGTTGTGATACTAATGGCCAGTGGGGCATTTGCCACGGGATGGTTGATGACGCGCTTCGCACCGGATGCGCCAGGCAGCGGAATCCCGCAGGTCAAGGTAGCTTATGCCAAGGGGGGCGACTCATTTTCGCCTCACCTGCCCTGGGTTAAATTTGTCGGAGGGGTGCTGAGTATCGGGACGGGCTCGAGCCTCGGACGCGAAGGGCCGACGATCCACATCGGGGCGGCGGTTGCCGCACGCATTGCTGGGTGGTTTGGCGAGGACCAGGCCGCCAAAAAAAACGCGCTGTGCGCGGGATCCGCCGCGGGGCTTGCTGCCGCCTTTGGAAGTCCGCTGGCGGGCGTTACCCTCGTTCTGGAAGAAATAGCCGGCGGCCGTGACGAGGCAAAGTTCGCCGGGCGAGCCTTACTGGCTGCTGCCCTCGCAGCCGCAGTCGTCGCCTTTTTTGGAAATGGCAAGCCTTCACTCTACCTGGGCCCGGACTTGCCGCTCAACTGGAAGGCTCTCTGGCTTTCGCCCGTCGTCGCGCTTTGCGCGGGGGGGGCGGGGATTCTTTTTCAGTGGGCGACCCTTGGTCTCCGCAAAGCGTCGAAGCAATCCCGACTTCCCGTTCCGGCACGCTTGGCGCTCGGTGCAGCCGCCGCGGGCCTTGTGTCCGCGGCAGCCTTCGGCCTCACGGGCAATCCTGGAGCATTCGGCTTGGGAGAGGCGCAGCTTCAAGAAGCCCTGCGGGGCAATGTCCTGTGGCTTCCGGCACTTGTCCTGCTTTTTGCCAAACTCTTATCAACAGTCACCTGTTATGGGACAGGGGGTTGCGGTGGGATCTTTGCTCCCATCATCTTTTTCGGGGGCATGGCGGGTCTCGCGGTTCACGGGCTCGCAGCCTTTGCCATCGCGATGGGACCGGCCGATGCCACTCTTCTCGGGCTCGTCGGCATGACCGCCTGTCTGGCTGCTGTCGTCCGCGCCCCGATCACCTCAATCCTTATCGTCGTCGAGATGACCCGTCAGCTCCAGGTGCTCCCGGCTTTAATGGTGGCAGCAGTCATCGGCGTATACCTGAACCGCCTCTGTTTCCGTCGCAATTTTTACGACGAGGCGATCGAGCAGGATAAGTCGCCCGGAGCAGAAGCCCCTGTGATCGGACACGCAGAATCGCGGGATTGACAGCAGAGTCCCCGCGGACGCATCGTCTTTGACAAGCCCCGGTTCTTTGAGCGCCAACCCATGCAAGTCGGATCCTCCGGCCGGCGGAGGGCAACCGCCGGCATCATCACCTGTGAACGGCCGCAGGAGGATTCAGCACGCAAAAGCCTGGTCCAGGATGTCCCGCGATCGGGTCATTCGCGGCCTCATACGATCTCTTGCCAAGGCCACAGGGCTCTTTGTGCGGCTGGAACGGCCCTTCGCCGCCGGTGTCTGCGCAGCCCCTTGCACCAGCCGGGGCGCTGGCTCCTCAGTTGACACAGACATTTGCAAGGACCACAGGAAGCACCTGCTGGGCAAGCTGGACGTGGCGGGCGGGTCTGCCGTCGAGGTCTGCCCGATTGGCGGCTATTGTGTGGCCGCGATGGTTTGGATCGGCGGATGTCCGGTTGCGTTTCTGCGCGCCGGCGGGTTTTCCGCGCCGGCTCCTGCCATGGCATCAAAAAGTGTTGCGGTCGCGCAAATCCTTGAACTGGTGGCATCTGAAATCGGCCGCCGCGCAACCGCCCTTCTCGGAGAAACCGCCAAGCAGGACGACACCATGTGCAAGGCGTTTCTCCATCTCGAACAAAATTTTTACGGAAAAATCGGCATGCAGGAACTTGCCGCGACCGCAGGGGTGAGCCGGCAACACCTCGCACGCCTCTGGAAGAGAGAGACCGGAATAACCCTCCATGAGCATCTCAATGCACTGCGCGTGGTCCGCGCCTGTGAGTTGATCGTCTCAACAAACCGCAAAATCATCGATATCTCGATGGATTGCGGGTTCGGTTCGGTGTCTCAATTCAACCGTGCCTTCCGGAAGGCAACCGGCATTTCCCCCCGCGAATACGCGGGCCGAAATCACTGAAGCGCGCCGCAGCCGCGGTTCCACAATGCGCATCAAATGAGCCGGAATGCGCAGACAGCAAAGTCCTTTGAGCCAGAATGCGAACAGCAACTTCCGCCATATGAACACCACGCTTCAGGAGCCTCGAGCGGGTTGGATTCGTTCGCAACACCAACAGAACACCGGTTCACCCCGGATCGAGGGAAGAAACAGAAAGCCCGGAGATGGAAAACGACCGCCACGCGGGGAATGGCGGGCGGACCTCCGCATAATTCTCGCAGGGGCGATCGCGGTAACGCTTTCCACCGCCTCTCCCCTCGCCGGGCAAAGCTACCCATGGACACCCACCAGCCGCACGGTCAGCGGCGGCGAGTCCGACGGAACCGTCTCGCGGTCCTGGGCACCCGGCCTATCAACCGGTTACTTCACCTTCAGCTATGACTTCTATGGCATTCCCGACTCCGCGTTCATCAACTTCGGAGGGCAGCAGGTTTTTTCAACCGGCGGCTATGTCTCGGGATCCCAGACGGTCAGCCTTTCATTCGGTCCCTCCGCACCCGGGGTGTTTCCTTTGCTTAATGTTGTTGTCAATCCTGCAGGTGCCCTGCCCGGCACTGCCTGGACGTATACACTCACTCCGTCGGCACGGCCGGTTCTCGAATCGCTGGCGATCGCAGGCCCGGCATCCCTCAATCAGGGCGAAGCCGGCATTTTCAAAGCGGTCGCCTCATACACCAATGGAAGCACGCGCGTCGTGCTTGCGAGCTGGACGGCCGGCAGCAACCTGCGTCTGTCCCAGGCAGCTCTCCATGCAGACATCATGGCCCTGCCCGCCAAGAAGGAGGTCAAATCGTCCGTCTCGGCATCGTATATCGAAGATGGGGTCACTAAAAAGGCCACAGCACCGGTCACAACCCGGCCGGAACCCCCGACCAACAATCCCGACACCGAAAAGAAAACAGACCCCTCCCGGAAGCCCGGTGAGCGCCTTGTTGGAGGCGCTGTGGACACCGCCACCGGGGCGGAAAGCTTCTACCGGCCGCTGATCACCCTGCATGGATCGAGGGATATCGAATTCGGGTTGTATTATAGTTCGACATTCTCGGGCGTTGCCTCTCCGGTTGGATACGGCTGGAGCCACTCCTTCGGTGCGCGCACCTCCGAAAGCGGTGAGCAGGTGTCCGTGCATTGGTCGGCGACCCGCGTGAATGTTTTTACCCTCGTGCGGGCGTCGAGTGGTGCCTATTATACCAGCGCTGACCCGGACGCGCGCCTCGATGTGCTCGCGAAGACAGCAGACGGCGGCTTCACTCTCACGAAGGCGGATCAAACGCGTTACAGCTTCCGGCCGGGGGGGGCCTTGTTTGAGATCCGCAATCCGAACGGGCAGGTTCTTGACGCTGTTTCCGACAGCGCGGGAATAGTAACGGAAGTCAAAGACCCCCTGTCCAACGCGACACTCACTTTCACCTACAGCGCAGGCAGGATGACGCGAATCCAGGACCACGCGGGCCGCGGCGTCGTCCTTGCCTATTCCGGAAGTGGCCTTCTGACCTCGATTACGGACCCCGATGGCAGGACAACCGGATATGGCTATAACAGTAACAACAAGCTGGCCACCGTCACCGCCCCTGGAGGAACCGTCCTCTTTACCAATACCTATGATACAGAAGGAAGGGTGACCGGACAATCGGACGCCACCGCAGGCAGCCCGCCGGTGACGTTTGACTACAATACCTCGAAGCCGGCACAGATGGTCACAACCGTCACCGACCGGTTGGGTGGCAAAGTGATTTACACTTACGATGCATCGAAAAACCTGATCAGTCTCCGCGACGCTTCGGGTCGGACAACAAGCTGGGCCCACAACGACAGCGGCCTGCGGACTCAAATCAAGGATCCTCTCGGCAGAATTACGACGTTCGAATACGACCAGCAAGGCAATCCGGTCCGCGTCCGCGGAGCAGCCGGCGATGTCACAACTTCAGCATTCGATAGTGCAAACAATCTTGTCAGCCTCACCAACCCGGCAGGCCATACAACAACCTATCGCTACGACGTTGCGAACCGCCTTGTCGAATGGACAAATCCCGACGGTGGAGTCACCCGCCGCACTTTCGACGGAAACGGCCTCCTTGCCACCGAAACCTCACCCCGCGGAGGCGTGACCCAGTTCACTTACGCGAATGGACGGCTCACGCAAACCCGCGATTCGCTCGGTGGCACAGCGGCCCTCGCCTATGACGCCGCCGGCCGCCTGGTCCGCACCACCTATCCGGGTGGAGCAAGTGTCAATACCACCATCTCAGCCGCGGGGAACCTTCAGTCCCAGACGGATCCCGCGGGTCGGGTCACCACTTTCACTTACAATGTACGGGGCATGATCTCGGAGACACGGGACCCTCTGGGGGGAGTCACGACAGTTACCTATGACGGCAACGGGCGGCTTACCCGAACAACGAATCCACTCGGGAACCAGGTCTCTCACAGCTACGATGCCAAGGGACGCCTGGCTTCAACAACGGATGCCCGCGGGGGTGTGACTTCTTACGCCTATGATCCCTCCGACCGATTGGTTTCGGTCACAAATGCTCTCGGGGCAGTCACCCGCTTCAGCCATGACGCCGCCGGCAACGTCATCAAAATTACGGACCCCACCGGTGCCGTTACAGAGACGGCTTACTCCCCACAGGACAGGCCGACCGTGGTGAAGGACCCCCTTGGGAGAACCACGGCGACCGAATACGATGCTCTCGGGCGGGTCACCCGGCTTATTGACCCGCTGGGGCGCTCAACCGGCTTTGCTTATGATTCCTCCGGCAGCCTCGTGACAACCACGACCTCTCTTGGGGTCGTGACTTCCAACGCTTACGACTCCAACGGAAACCGGATCTCGCTTACCGAGCCGCTGGGAGGAACCCACGTGTTCGCATTCGATTCTGCGGACCGGGAGACAGCCTCCACCAATCCCCTCGGGAGGAGAACCGGATATACCTACGATGCCCGCGGCCTGCTTACAGGAACCGTCTCCCCGGCAGGACGCTCGACAGCGTATCAATACGACGGATCGCGCAGGATCACCCGGAAACAGGATGCCGCCGGAACCGCAACTTTCGTTTACGATGGCAAGGGAAGACGCACCTCCAGCACCGAGGCCGGGAAAACCCTATCGCGTCAATATGATGCCGCCAACCGCCTCACCCAGTTTACCGACTCAATGGGCAACACGATTCGCTATGACTATGACGCCACAGGCAACATCACAAGAGTCACCCACCCGGACGGCAGGGCGGTCGCCTATGAATATGACCTTGGCGGACGCCTTGTTTTGGTGACGGATTGGGCAGGCCGCCGGACCACATTCACTTATGATGCCGCCGACCGCCTCACGCGAACGTCCCGCCCGAACGGAACGCAGCAGCAGCGGCGCTATGACTCCGCCGGGCAGCTCGTTGAGCTCACAGACAAAAAATCGGACGGCAGCCTGCTTGTATCATTTGCCATTACTTATGATAAAACCGGCCAGGTATCGTCCATCGTGCGCACGCCGGCAGTCGCCGCCGTGATTCCGCCACTCTCGACCATGGGGTTTGATGCGGCAAACCAACTGACAACCTTCGATGGACAGCCTGCAAGCAGCGATGCGGACAGCAATCTGACCAGTGGTCCGCTCGGCGCAGGCGTCACAAGCTTCGCTTATGATGCAAGGCAACGACTAACATCGGCCGGGGCAGATACTTTGTATTTCTACGACTGCGAGGACCGGCGCATTGAACAGAAAATCTCCGGTGCGGCAGTCCGCTACGTGAACAACCCCGCCGCATCACTCTGGCAAACTATCGAGATCCGGCCGGAGGGGGGGATCCCGACTTATGCAGTCCACGGCAACGGCCTTCTCTATACGGAATCGGGCGGGCAGCCCCTGTACCACCACTACGACCCGCGGGGAAATACCGTCATCACGACGGATCAATCGGGCGCCATAACTTATCAGGCCAACTACGACGCCTTCGGCAACCGCGGCGATCTCTCGGGGCAGCGCGCCACCCCGTTTCTCTTCGCCGGGCAATTCGGAGTTATGACCGAGCCCAATGGACTCATCTTCAGCCGGGCGAGATACTACAACCCGCAGATCCGGCGATTCCTGAATCCCGACCCGATTGGGCAGCTCGGGGGAATGAATCTTTTTGCTTACGCTGGTAACAACCCTGTGCTTGGTGTGGATCCTTCGGGGCAGGTTCCCGTGCCGCTGGTTACCGGTGCCGCAGGGGCCTTGGTGGGCGGTGCCGCAGGGGGCTTGATTGCATGGTGGCGGGGTGAAAATGTCGCTGCCGGCATGGCAGGAGGAGCAGCCGGCGGCTTTCTCATCGGCTCGGGAGCCGCTCTCATCGCGCCGGCAGGCACAGCCATCACAGCCGGTGTGGCAGGCAAACTGGCTGTCGTCGGCGTGGCCGGAGGTGTCGTACAGGATGCCACCCAGCAAGGCGTTGAGATCTACGAGGGCGACCGCACGGAATACAGCGTGAAGCAGACCCTGATCAACGGGGCGGTCAACGGAGTCACAACCCCCCTTCTCGCCGGAGCGGGCGGAGTCCTCGGCAAGTGGACAAATAACACGATCAACCGGTTCCTCGGCAGTGGCAGCGACACGGTCGAGAATTTGATAAAAAGCGGGGTTACTGGAGAAGTGCTCGAGCGCGTGCAGGAGACATTCCTTAAAAAATTGATCGCCTTCGAAAGTAAAAGCCTCCTTCTGCAATCACTCCTCGATGGCAACCGCACCGTCCTGACTCCCTATCTTAGCAATTGGCTCTCCGCGACGCTGAATGATCTGACCAACCCGGAGACTCCTCCCGCGACGGAAAAAGGAAGCTCCTCCTCCCCCGCCCCGACCACCCCCATCCCCACGCAGGCTCCGCACATCCCAATGGCGGGTGAATCCAAGACACTCAACAACGGACAGGTCGTCTATTACTGATCTCCACCCCTTATGAACACCGCCCTTCTCACCATGCTGGTCGCCGGAGTCGCCCTGTTTGTGATTCCGGGTTGGTATGCCTCCCATGTGGAGAGGGCTTCGCGCAGGATCACCGTGCCGGAGGGACCTGTCTGGTTCGGCCCGTCGCGGATTCCATTTGTCTTCTTTTCGGGCTGTTTTCTTGTCGCCGTGATCTTGCTCGTCTCCACCCGTCGTTCAGAAGAGTCGTGGTTGCTCCCGGGAATTCTGGTTTTGATTCTTGGCGGCATGCTGGCGATCGTTTTGGTTCCGCTGGCGAAGAGTTCGGTGGTCATTGACGACGAGCTGGTGGACTTTGCGGGGGGTATCGGTCCACAGGCGAAGCTTCATCGCGCGAGCATCCAATCGGTGAGCACCGGCACATTTTTCTCTTTGGAAGTGCGTGTGGCAGGGCTCGCGGCTCCCGTGCGCATCCCGCTCGTCTTTAGAAACAATGCCCTCCTGCTCGCGATGCTCCGTGTGTCGCCGCACCTGCCGGCTCACTCACCAAACACCACCCCA
>JBGSSC010000371.1:0-2071 GCA_041737265.1 Terrimicrobiaceae bacterium
CTGCCATGTGGCCCATGACTGCAGAGTGGGTGATCATTTTGTCGCGGCCAACAACTGCAACCTCGCGGGCCATGTGACCATCGGCGACCACGTCATGACCGGAGGCGTCGCCGCCATCGCGCAGTTTTGCAGAATCGGTGACCATTCCTTTCTGGGAGCCTATTCTCATATCTGCAAAGACGTCGTCCCATTTTCCCTCGTGGCCCCCGACCCGATGCGTGTTGCCGGGATCAATAAAATCGGTCTTGAGCGCGCGGGGTTTTCCCCTGCGCGGAGGCGGACGATCCGGCGGGCGTTCCAGGTCCTTTTCCGCAGCGGCCTCCTCTGCACCGAGGCGATCGCGAAACTCGAAACCGAGTTTCGCGGGGATGAGGATATTGCAAAAATCGTCTCATTCGCCAAAGTGCCCGGTCAGAGTTTGATGCGCATGCCCCCCGCGCGCTCAAGGCGGGGGTAAGTCGGAATGCGTCATTACTTCGCATGAATCCTTGATTCCTCTGCCCGAATCCCGAAACTCCGCCCAATGATTGAATATCTCAAAGTAATGAGGCCGGACCACTGGCTGAAGAATGTTTTCATTATCTTCGGGCATGTGGTCGCGATCGCCCTCCTTGCCCTGCCCGTAGACGCACACACCCTTCTGGTGGCGGCGTTTTCTCTCGTGCCTGCGTGCCTGATCGCGTCGGCCAATTACATCATCAACGAAATTCTGGACGCCCCTTTCGACAGGCTTCACCCAACAAAAAAGGACCGGCCAGTACCTTCCGGGAAGGTCAAGGAAGGCCCGCTCTGGGTACTCATGGCGGCACTGTGCGTTGTGGGGTTCGGAATCTCAGTGCTGTTTTTCAACTGGGGATATACGGCAGCACTCGGGCTGCTTCTGCTGAGTGGATTTGTCTACAACGTGAAGCCGATCCGCCTCAAAGACCGTGCATTTATGGACGTCGTTGCCGAGTCGTTTAATAACCCGATCCGGCTCTGGCTCGGCTGGTATGCGCTCGCGCCGGTGACCTCGTTTCCCCCCCTTTCGATTGTGTTGGCGTGGTGGTTCTTTGGTGCGCTGCTGATGGCGGGCAAGCGCTACGCGGAATTCCGCTTCATCGGAGACAGCGAGCGCAGCGGCCGTTATCGAAAGTCCTTCCAGGTTTATACCGAAAAATCGCTGGTACTCTCCATGGTCACCCACGCCAACTTTTTCTGCTTTTGCATGGGGATCGCAATCACCACATACCGGCCCAATCTTGTTTTTGTCTTTCCGCTCGTGGTCCTTGCCATCCTCGTCTATCTGAATCGCGCCATGAGCGAGGAGGAGGCCCGGCTCGAACCCGAACATCTGCTCAAGAGCCCGCTTGTCATCGCATGCACCCTGGCCGTCGTCGCAATCTCGGCCTTCCTCGCCTTCACTCCGCAGGATCTCACGAAGCCATTCCACTTCTTTGAAATCATCAGTGGAAAATGAAGTTCGCTCTCTGAGGGCCATATTGCGCCGCATGGTGTTTGCCGCCCCTGGAATCCGGCGATTGCGGGGTGAAGGTATGGATCCCGCGGTCTTGCTCGCTGCAGCCCGCGCGGAGTCTTTGGAGGTATCGGAGTCCGATGCCGAGGGAGTGTTAATCTGGAGGCCGGGCGAAGCCGTGGGTCGATTCGACGTTGCCTCTTCCCGCGTCGTGGCGGTCGTTGGCTCCTCCCTTGAAGAGCTCCCCCTGCAACACCTTGTCTCAGCGCGGACGGCCCGGATCCGCAGCACCTTGAGGGAATGGGTCTCCCGCTGGCCCGGAGCAAAGTTTCTGGCCCCGTTCCTCTCACCGGATGCCGTCGGTGCCCGGGCATGCACGGTCACACTTCCCGGAACCACAGAATGGATTTACACCTCGGAGGCCCCTCCTCCCAACGAAGGAGGCTTCGGCGATGCCGCTCGCCATCAGCTTGTCACAGTGTTCGGGAGTGGACTCTTTCCTCTCATGCCGGCAACGCTTGCCTCAGCCCTTTTGCTGCTGCCAGCGCTGTTGTTTCGCGCCTTCTTCGGAGGCACCGCCTTCGTTATCGCCTCGCTGGTGCTCGCGCTCGCCGC
>JBGSSC010000502.1:0-4489 GCA_041737265.1 Terrimicrobiaceae bacterium
CGGGTGGAGAAGATATTCGGGTGGGTCCCCGTCTGCGCGCTGCCGGTGCGCAGTGCCTGCGATCCAGGGAAGAGAATCATCCGGTGCGAAGCCCAGTGAATCCGCCAAGTGTTTCCAGCTGGAGAGTTGGTGCTGGGAGGGGATCGCCTTCTCCAAGGGAGAGGTTAGGAGCGGTCGTCGTGTGAGAATCTCGATCCCGCGGACTAATAACTTCCCCGCAGCAAGTCTTCGAGCACGCCACGGAATTGATGGTGCAAGGAAATTCCGGGCATTGACGGCGAACCCCGCGCGGACCCCCGCCCCGCTCGCCAGCATCAGCGCATGTGCCCGCGGGTCGGCCCACACGCAGGCGGCTGCATCCCGCGCGTTCAGGCGAAGACGTGTCCGAACTTCTGCCAACGCCAGCGGCCAAAACCCGGAAACTGGCAGGGAAGGGACTTCCGGCAAGGCTCTGAGAAGAAATTTCGCGACCTTTTCGTGACAGACCACGAGAGGCTCATAGCGGTTCATCGCTCCTCGCAGGAAGGGGAGCGCGAGCACAGCGTCGCCGAGGTGGTGCAATTCAAAAACTGCCAGCCTGGGCTTCATGGTGCGTGGTGCAAAGAGCGGCCAATGCGCTCGAATGCGATCCGTTTTGCACGGTAGTAATGGTGGCCTAAAGTTTTCATCCAGAGGGCTTCCATGGCTGGCCGCCAGCGGATTCCATAGCGGCGCTGCATGCGTGAAGCCTCTTCCCAGGCCTCGGACAGACGCGAGGACGTCTTGGCATCCGGGTGCAGCCTGCTTACGGCAAGCGGTACGGCCAGGTAATGCCACCGGGCGGAGGGACCTGCACGGAGCCAGTATTCGTGATCCATGCAGAACTGCAGGGAAGCATCAAATGGACCGATCCGTTCCATCAAAGACCTGCGGAAAAAGACCGCGGGTTGGATGAGAAAATTCCCGCGGCGCAGCCGCTTGTAGGTGAAGGGACCTGCCTTCTTGGCACGCCGCCACCCCGAATCTCCCTCAAGAAACCAGCCGTCCCCATAGACAAAATCGACTTCGGGGTGTCTTTCAAAGGCTGCAAGCACCTGATCCAGGGATGCCGGTGCAAGCAGGTCGTCTCCGCAGAGGTATCCGAGGACTCCTCCCCGTGCGCGGGCGAGTCCCTTATTGATGGCATCGGTTTGGCCCGAATCCGGCTCCGACGTCCATTCAGCAGAATGACAGCGCAGGATGTCCAGAGTTCCGTCCGTGCTTCCTCCATCGACGACAATATGCTCGGCAGAGCCGCCAGCAGCAGCCACGGATTGAAGGCATTCTGTGAGGAACCCCGCTTGGTTCAGGCAGGGAGTGATGATGCTGATGCCGGGGAAGGTCTTCACTTTGTAGCGACTCCGAGCGAGGCAAAGAGCTTCTCGTATTCGTCGGTGACCTCACGCCAGCTGAACGCTTCCTCAGCCCTCCGCAGGCTCAGCTTCCGGAGCCCGGCGCAGCGTTCCGGATTCGAGGCTAGCAGCTCGATTTTATCGCACAGCGAGGCAACGGGATTTTCGGAGTCGAAAGGTTCTCCGGCGTTGTCGATAACCTCGCGGGTTGCGGGGACGTCGCGATAGAGGATCGCGCTGCCCATGCCCATTTGGTCGAGCAAGACGAGCCGGGTCGCCTCAATTGCAGCCGGCATCACAAAGAATGAGGCCTTTTGGCTCAATTCCCAATAAGCCTCCTCAAAACGGGCTCCGGTAAAGATCACCCCATCGACGGCAAGCGCCCGCAGCTTTTTATAGTAGTGGGTTTCATAGTTGGTCGAACCGCAAATCACGAGCTTCATCCCGCCACGCCACTTGGCGTAGGCCTCCAGCAGGATTTCCGCCTCGTTTTCCGGAGTCAGCCGCGAGACGAAAAGAATATACTTGCGGGGTTCGAGTCCCCATCGTGCCAACTCTCCGCAGTCAACGGGGTCGCTGCGGATGATTGCACCATAGCTCAAAAATTGAGGAGTGACCTTGTAGCTGGCGGCATAGCGGCGAACGATTTCCCGGTTGTCAGCGATCACGATGTCAGCGCAATGCGTGGCCAGAAGTTCGCTGGTGCGCAGCCAGAGCCGTGCAAAGGTGCCCCATTTTGCCCGGCGGAAATCCGCGCCGTCCACGTTCAACACGACGCGCATTCCAGCAGCCCGAAGCAGAACTCCAAGAACGGCATTCCCTACACCGCAGAGATAAATCAAATCGTAGCGGCGGAGGACGGCATGCAGGGAGCTTAATGCGGTGTGGACGATTGTATCGAGGCTCTTCGTAGGGATCGTTGGCAGGGTGACGAGGTGCATGCCCTCGTAACGGCGGAGTCCGCGTGTCGCATGGGGGAAGCGGTTATAGACCGTGACCTGATATCCCCTTCTGGCCAGCCGGGAGCCCAGGTTTTCCACGACGGTTTCGAAGCCCGAATATCTTGCCGGCACGCCCCGGGAACCCAGAAAGGCAATGCGTGGTTGGGGGCCGCCCCTGCGGGGAAGTATGGAATCCCGCAAGGCATAGAAGAGAAAGAGCGAGTTGAACTTTGCATAGCGCAGCCAAAGGCGGCGTGGTTCCTGACACAATCGGTAGAGCCACGTGAGACCGCGTTTCTGCATCCAGGCCGGCGCAAACGGTCTGGTGCCCGCGAGCAGCTCAAAAGCGTCTCCCACCGCACAGAAAATACCTTTGGAGTGACGGTGCAGGTTCCTTGCGATCCAGCGTTCCTGCCTCTCACCACCGAGCGCGACCCACACAAAATCCGGATCAGCCGCCTGAATCGTTTCAGCAAAATCTTCTTCGTCCTTCTCGGACCATGCGCGGAAGGGAGGGGAAAGCGTGCCTGCAATGACCGTCTGCGGATTGAACGAGCGCGCGGAGGCGACGAGACGTTCGAGGGTTTCAGGAGTTCCGCCGAAGAAGAAATGCCGCCAGGGGGCCGGAGAATTTTCGATGGCGTACTTCATGAAGTAGGGGCCATACACCCTGTCCTGCAATTCCTCTCCTCCGCGATTGATCGCCCATACCAACGGATAGCCGTCCGGAAGTACCAGATCGAAATCCTGCATGACCCGCCCGAACGATTCGTCGTGGCGTGCGAGTGCGACCAGATGGGTGTTGCAGGCGGATAGCTTTGCGGGTTTCCCCGATCGCGCGAGGGTTTTTGCGGTTTCCAGCGCCGTTGCGTAGGTGCATGCGTGAACAGGGGTTCCGAGAACGTGAATTTCGCGGAGTCCCTGTCTCATCGGTTATTCATCCGGCTTCTGATCCGGGTGCGTAGAGCGGATCCCTGCTTTTTTCCCGCCGGTTCTCCGCAGGCGGCCCCCGCCCAGAAGCAGCGGCTTGCATCGGAGAGGCTCCTGCCTGTGATGCCAAACGTTCTGAAGAATCTGCGGAAGTTCCCGGGGAGGTAGTGCTTCATATGCGCGCTGTGCCTGGAGTGGAACGCAAGATAGGAAAGATTTTGCAGCAAGGCGCAAAATTTGACGGCTGCTGCGGAGACATCCGGGGTCCCTTCCGGAGGCAGGTGGGGGACTGAGATCGCACACGTAAACGCTCCGCCGGCGGTTGCCGCCGCACGCATCGAAAATTCGAGATCTTCGCCGAGCATAAAAAAGTCCCGGCGGTGGGGGCCGGTTCGTTCGTAGGCCTGGCGCGAGACAAGGATGCATGCGCCCGTGCACCAGTTGAATGCGTGGGGCCCGTCCCCCAGCAAGCGGAGGGCATCCGCAGGGGTCGCTGCCTGCCGGATCAGTTTTCGGAGCCGGGGTTCGGCAGGCTCGGGAAACGCCCAGAGTCGTCCGGTTCGATCCTCAAGAAGCGGTGCCATGCACCCCGAACCGCTCTGTGCCATCAAATCAACCAGCATGCCCGGTGCTTCCCTCGGGATCACGACGTCGTCATCGAGAAATAAAATCGCGTCTGCGTCCGGAACTGCCGCCAACGCTGCGGAGGCCGCATTCGACCAGCCGGCACCGGGCCCCGGGTTAGTGGCGTCCTCAAGCACGATGCACGAAAGGCAGGATTTCTCCGCGATGGCCGCGACCTCTCCGCCGGGAGCATGGTCGGCAATAGCCACCAAGGCCGGAGGAGATTCGCATTGATGCAAACTTTGAAGCAATCGAGTCAACTCAGCGCCACGGCGGAAGGTTGCGACTGCCGCCACGATCTTGCCACCCCTCATGAATCCAGAGAGGGAACCCAGGTTTCAAGTGCTCTGGAGACGGCCTCCCCGACCCCGGTAAGGTGGATGCCGGTTTCTTCGATCTTCCGGGTGGAGAGCGTGCAGGTGGCCCTTTTCACCCGACCGGGTGCTGCCGCAAGGAATTCCTTCTCGTCTGCAAAATACTCAAACTCTTTCGTCGACAGGCCCCTTGCCCGGATGGCGTCCACGATTTCGCGCGTGGAAATTGTTCCCGGGTTTGTGAGATTGTAAGTCACGTCAGGGATTTGGCGCAGGAGGGACTCCAGAGCAGCACCGGAAAATTCCTGTA
>JBGSSC010000506.1:0-7072 GCA_041737265.1 Terrimicrobiaceae bacterium
GCCAGGAAATCGATGGTTGCAACCGAGAATGTTGCTCTCCGGTCCGCAATGCGGCCGGAGTCGACCAAAACAATATCGTCGGAGGATGTGTCCGGATCCCGGATCAATACCACTCGCCGCACCCTGTCGCCAGCGGGGCGAGTCGTGTCAAAAATGACCTGCAACCCCGAGATCTGTGGGAATCGCCCCTGTGCGCTGCCGGTGGTCGTTGAAGCAGCAAAGCCGTGTTCAAGTACAGCCTTCAGTTGCGTGGCATTCACGGAGGGGTCCACAACCACAAGGTTGAGGAAAGTGAGGGTGTTGAACGTGTCCCCGATCGTGATGTTTGGGCCGGCAATAGAGGCCCGGACTCCACCTCCGTTCTGGATTGAGACGTCGGCTCCGGTTGCAAATCGCAAAGAGTCGGCAACAAGGTCCCCCAGATTGGTCTGAGAATTACGCACTCCCGGAGTAAACGAGCGGATTCCACCAACGGATCCCCGCTCACCGTTGAGAACAACCTGAGTCGTTCCCAGAACGATCGTATTCAGGTCGTCAATGAAGGCTTTCACAGGCGCAACCACACTCGAGAAGAGGGTTGGGTTGCCATTTACGAAATCAGCATCGGACGGATTCCCCGAGACCCGGACCACGCGGTTTGAGCCAGGGACGATTCCAGAGACCGCGCCTGTCGAGTCATTGATCTCAAGGGTGATTTCACCCACGTATCGGTTTCCGAAGTGAGCAGTGACCACGGGCACCGATTTTCCGGAAGCATCCGTCGCGAAGGACGGGTAGGGGATTGCCGGGCTCGGCAGCGCAGGGCCGAAGACCGGAGCGGTGGTGGGAATGGTTGTGGAAGTCGCACTGGTTTGGAGCTCGTGACCGCCTCCTGAAATGACCAGATCGACGCCCCGTAAGAGCGGGATCAGAGTATCCCGTTCGCGAAGGAAGTTCTGTAGGTGGCTCATGACTATGACAACATCCACGCCCTGATTGCTACGAAGGTCGTTGATGCGCGATTGCAGATGGGGAGCAAGGGCCTCAAGGTTTGCCGTCTCGGAGTTAGCCGTCGAAAAACCTCGGAAGCCTGTCATCAGGCCGAGAGTGTCGGGTGAAGAGATGGATGGCAGAAGAGGTGTTGTTACCCCGATAACGGCAACGGTTTTGCCACCGGGGGTAACGAATAATGCGTAGGGAGCGACTTTCCCAGTGCCAGAGAGAGCGGCCAATGCGCTGTTCTTTGAGAAATCCAGGTTGAAAGAGAGGTATGGTGTCGAGGCGGTTGCTGCCACTTCGGCGAAGCGGGCTGCCGTGGCCAGGCCGAAATCAAACTCATGGTTGCCGAAAACCGTCGCATCGAATTGGAGGGCACGCATTGCAATGGCATCGTAATAATCCTGCCCGCCATCCGAAGCTGAAGTCGCCAGGTTCTGAAGGCTCGCATTGAAACGCGGCCCGGGCAGGATTGCGTCCCCTGCGTTCAGGCGCAACACAGACCGGTTTGCCGAGAGGGCCTGTGTCTCCAGCGAGTCGAGCACATCCGACAAACGGTCGATGCCGCCGTAGTACGAAAGTGGCTGGGTCGGGTTGTCCCGTAAATTGCCTTGGGCAGAGAGTAACCATGTTTCCTGGTCTCCGACATGCAGGATGGTGAGTTGCTCAGCCCAAAGGCTGGAGGAGGCAATTGCCAGGCAGGCGAGAATCAGGTGCTTGATTGGGTTCATTGATTTAATGGATTGCTTGGAAAGCCGCAGCACTAGCGGAAAGCCGGAAGGAACCCTAGTGACGATAAAGTAACAGAGGTCAAGTTGTTGACGCTGTGGACCAAACGCCTTGTTACAGAAATGTTGCTTTGACCAGAGTCACCGCAGAAGCCGCCCCAGGTGAAATCGATGGACGACTATTCCAAAATCCCGCTTGGGGATGACTGACTCGCTATCCCCGGGCTTTGAAGAGTGAGGGAAGGTCGGCCCATTCGGCTTCGGGGTCTGCCGTGAGCTTCCCGATCTTGGCGTCGAATGCCGACCAGTCCTCGTCTGATATCAGCTCGTAGCTATGGCCCCAGAAGTAAAATACCTCCGACCCGGAAGCCTTTGCTTCGTGGTAGCATTCCCAGAAATCCGGCGCGTTGAAATGTTTGTCCGGGGCGAACGCCATCGGATCGGAAGGGGGAAAGCACGGAGTCGAGTTGCGGCAGATTCGGGCATAGACATGACCGGCTTCCCTGACAATGTCTGCAACCTCCGGGTTCGAGTCACCGAATGGGTAGGCAAAGCCGCACACCGACTGATTGAAGATGTCCTGCAGATCTTTGCGAGCATCCATCACCTCGCTCCTCCACTCCTCCATCGGGATCTTTGTCGGCCACGGGTGGGTGGAGGAATGGTTCGCGATAGTGAAACCCTCGTAGACCGCTGCCAACTCGCCTCGCGCGAGGCGCGCAACGTCCTTTGCCTCTTTGTATCGACGGGGGGAAGAGCGGGTCTTGCCATGCAGCCCGGGGTTGAGGTTGAAGGTTGCTTTGGCTCCGTGCTTGCGTAGGATTTCACAAAGGCGGATGTCGTCATCGACACCATCATCCCAGCATTGGACAATTTGTATCATAAGAAAACCTTGCTCAACAAACCCGGCCCCTCTTGCCGGCTGCGGAATGTCCGGGAGGATTGACTCCAATCCATCTCTCATCGGCGGGTTCTGAGGCGGGCTGGTATCTCGTGTCGGTGGAAAAGCGAAGGCGGTCGGATTGATTGTCGAGCGAACCGTGAATGAGGTCCATGCGAAAAGTGAGAAAATCACCTGGATCCCAATGCTCCGACGTGAGCCAGCGGGACTCAAACTTGTCGGGAAGCGTATCGGGGCGCGAAGAAAGCCAGCCGCGATGCGACCAGCCACCCTCTTCCAGAACTTTCTTCACCTGCCTGGGATCATTATTGCAGTAGGCATCAACATCCGTCTTCAAATAGGAGGAAATTCGCTCGGCCTGCAGGTGGGATTTTTCAAGGAGAATCAGTCCCCCGACCTCAAGCGGGATCTCGACGTAGGGAATCCAACATGTAAGCAGTTTGGCGGATCCTCTGCCCATATACACCCAATCGCAATGGGTCGGGGTGCCATGGCCGGGGCCCATGAGCCGGGTCCAAATGAAATCAAAATGGCGGATCGGTTGGCCGAAAAGGGATGCGTAAAATCCGCAGAGCTCGGGTCCGAAAACCACACGTCGAATTTCGGGGGACGCGGCAGCGAGTGCAGGCCGGAAGGAACCTTCGTTCCCGGCTTTGGTTTTCGCTCCATAGCCTTCTTTGAATTTGGGGGTGAGATCGGTAGCGAAGGCACGATGTTGATCCGGGGCAACGAAGCCATCCATCAGGTTTCTGCCTGGGTCGATCTCACCTGCTTGGGCGAGGGGGGTGAAAATCGCCCTCCTTGCGCGGAGAATCAACTCCGGATCAAAGAACCTGCGGATGTAAAGGTAGCCATCTTCGGCGAGGCGCTCACGCAAGGCGCGGGGTTCCTCAAGGATATCGTTGCTCTCTGTTAAAAAGGCCAGTTTTCCGGGATCAAGCTTGTGTCCGAGGGAGCGCAGCACGGGGGGGCATAGAACATTATGCATGGATGTCCCCTAGCACTCCTTCCTCCGGCATGCAACCTCACGGAATCGACGGACGGCTCGGCGAGCCATCCCTACCAAAAAATTGGTAGGGGCACATCGCCGAGGTGCCCGATTCATTTTACCTATCCCGCTGTATATTTGGTATAATTGCTTATCCGCCAAAGGCGCCTGCCTTGTTGATCAAAATTTTTCTAATCCGGCGGCGCTGGCACCCATTTCTCATCGGCTCCCCTTGCCAACAAACCCGCTCTTGGCACCGGCTACGCCGGATTAGGGAAGTTGAATGGCGATGCCACGCGCTTTCTGGAAGGCTTGCTCACCTTCTTTCTCGCTGAACAACTGCGTCGTCTTTGACGTCTTGGTAAATCCTGTGGAGAAGGCGGCGGAGACCAGGCTGAGCGCCGCGCCGGCATCTGGCGCCTCATAAATGACAAGCCCGTCGTAATCGCCGAAGCTGTAATAAAATCCCAGCAGCTTTCCTCCAATTTGTTTGAGATGGGCTTCCACCGCGGCGGCGCGGTCATGCGGACTCTCCATCAGCTTGGCAATGGAATCCGATGTGTAAGAAAACTGGGTCATGAACAGAGACATTATTGGAATCTTTCAGGTTGGTTTGTGCAGCGTTTGGATCAGGAACCTGGCTTTAAGGCAGGGTAGTCGGTGTAGCCGCGGGGTCCCGGGGCATAAAAGGTGGATTCGTCAGGCTCATTGAGCGGGGCTCCTGCAGCAAAGCGTTCGGGTAGGTCCGGGTTCGCGAGGAAGGGCACGCCGTAAGCAATGGCGTCCGCCCAGCCTTCGCGCAGAGCGATATTTCCGGAATCCAAAGTGAACCCTCCGGCCGAGATCAGCGGGCCGGTGAATGAGGGACGCAGTTCGCGTGGCCCGACACCACCATTCGCACCGTGTGCGATATCTTGCGCCGTCACTTGGGTGACGTGCGCGTAGGCGAGGCCCGCGGACGACAGTTCGCGAAGCACATAGCCGAACGTTTCCAGCGGATTGCTATCGTGCATATCGTTAAAAACCCCTGCCGGAGAAAAACGGATCCCCACCCGGTCGGCACCCCACACCGTGCAGACCGCTTCGACGACTTCGAGAGTGAGTCGGGCGCGGTTGGCAAGGCTCCCTCCGTAGCAATCGCCTCTTTGGTTCGTTCCATCCCGGAGGAATTGATCGAGCAGGTAGCCGTTGGCATTGTGGATCTCAACGCCGTCAAAACCGGCCTCCCTCGCGAGCCGGGCTCCCTGTTCATATTCGGAAATAATGCCGGGAATCTCTTTGGTTTCGAGCGCACGGGGCGTGACAAAGTCGACCATTTCCGTGCCTGTGAAGACCTGCCCCCGGGGTTTGAGCGCCGATGGCGCAACCGGCAATGCGCCCTCCGGCTGGAAGCCGGGATGTGAGATGCGCCCGACATGCCAGAGCTGAAGGAAAATCCGTCCTCCAGCCGCGTGAACAGCCTTCGTGACCGTCTGCCATCCGAGCACCTGTTCGGGGGTATGGATGCCGGGGGTGTTTGGATACCCATAACCTCTCGGAGAGACGGAGGTTGCCTCGGAGATAATCAGGCCCGCAGAGGCCCGCTGGCGGTAATACTCCGCGTTGAGCGGACCGGGAATATGCCCCGGTTCGGCCCTGCAGCGGGTGAGGGGTGCCATGAAGATTCGGTTCGGGCATTCGAGCGGCCCGAGGCGGATGGGATCAAAAAGAGTCGGCGGTTTCATGCTGGGCCAACACAATGGCCGGGTCTGCTTCCTCTGCAAGTGCGAAAGGTGCTTGTGGCCCGCCCTCTCAGGCAGGAAGCTCGCCGGATGGATCCATTTTTCAAAGCCCTCGGCCAGAACGTCCTCAAGCAGTGGAAACGTGCCAATTTTTCACTGGATGCATTTCCAAAAATTGCGTGCGCGGCAATGGTTGAGAATCCGCCGTCCGGGAACGTTGACCTCGGAGCCTATATCCGGGACTTTCTGCTCGACGACGAGCAGGCCTTTCAGACCCACTCGGGCTTCGGAGAACCCGAACTCGTCGCCTTCGATCATCCCCGGTTTTACATTCAACTCCTGTTCTGGCTCGATGGGACGACCGACATCCATCAACACGAATTCTCGGGGGCATTCCACGTGATGGCTGGATCCAGTCTCCACTCGCATTTTGCGTTTGAGAACGCCCGCAACGTGACTCCCCACCTTCGCACCGGCACCCTGCGAATGCAGAAGGTCGAGATTTTGGAGACGGGAACCACCTGCCCGATAACCTCCGGCAGAGAAAATATCCACTCGCTTTTTCACCTGGAGACACCATCGGTCACGGTTGTCATTCGGACCCAGAATGATCCGGGCACAGGACCGCAATTCACTTATCTGCCGCCTCACATCGCGCTCGATCCGGTTTTCAACGATTCCCTGACCATGCGCCGCAAGCAACTCCTGGACATGCTCGAACAAACCGGAGACCCCTCTTATGGCTCTCTCGTCAATGCGATGCTCGAAGACCTGGATTTCGAGCGTGGCTTTTATGTTCTTCAGAACTGCATGGGATGTCTGAAAGACCTCGGTGAGTGGAACTCTGCAATGAAAATTTTTCGCGCCAGGCACGGCCGCCTTGCATCCGGGGTGGAAGCCACCGTGGAGGAGTGCGCACGACGCGATGTGATCAAGGATCTCCGGGGTTCCGTGGTTGATCCCGATCACCGTTTTTTTCTCGCCCTTCTCATGAATGTTCCCTCGCGGGATGATCTCTTTGCATTGGTGGCCCGCCGCTATCCCGGGAAAAAGCCCTCTGAAACTGTTCTTCGCTGGATCGAAGAGATTGCAGAACCCTCCGAAGGAGGAATTTTGGTGCTGGATGCGTTCTTTGCCGGGGAGGGGACCAGCCCTGAGTTTTTCGAGGAAGTGCTTTCCACCTTCCGCGACCTGCTTGATCGGCGGGCAACCTCAACCAGCCGGACCCGATCGAAAAAGCCCAATAGCCTTCGCTCTGCAATCGCCGCTTCGACAATGAGGGCGCTCGTTGCCGCCGCGTGAGCTTCAGATTCTAAAAGTCGGAACCGACTGCCAACCGCAGGGGACCGGGGCGTAACATCCCGGTCCCTTCTCAATTCAATCCTGCGCATAAAGCGCAAGACTTTCCGAAACGATGCAGTCCTCACGCCTGCACCGGATGCGCAGCAACAGCCAGGCTTTCAAAAGATGGGAAGGATGTGATGGGAGAAAATTTGTGATTGCTGATCCGGAGCATGTTTGCTCTGCCTTCGTCTTGAGGCCGTGCGGCATTTCTACCGAGGTGGCTCCGTATTTGTTCCGCCCCATTTTGCGAAGCAAAATTTTCTAATCCGGCGCGAGCCGGATTAGTCCCTTACCGCGTAAATCCTGCGCAAAAAGCGCAAGACTTCAGACGGTCGCGGGTTGAAGGTTTGGGAGGACAAGCCACTGGAGGAGTTTGCACGAAGTGGTGATGAGACGCCGACCGAGTGCCGTGAGA
>JBGSSC010000558.1:0-1955 GCA_041737265.1 Terrimicrobiaceae bacterium
GACTGGAGCGTCGCCCGGTGAGTGATTTGAGCCCATTCATTTGGTCGGAATCGATTACAAGCGCACGGATCGGTCTGGCCATGCGGTAAGGATACACACCCGCATCGTTTTGTGTAGATATTTCTGAAACACTACACTAGAAGCCCGCAGAACCGCGACCACGTCTGACTTGGTTCCCGGGGAAATCTCGGTAAATTTCGAGGAAGGATCGGGTTTCGAGTAGAGTGCAAGCGGAGTTTCGGCAGGAAGTGTGACGGGGGTCGCGAGTCGGGAGAACGGGAGGAAAAGCGGAGTGAACTGCGGCTTCTTGGCTCCTTCGGACGTGGCCAGGTAATAGGCCGTGGGTTCGAGAGGGGTGTCGGAGGCTTCCGCTGCCGCGACCTCCGCAGGCGTGGGCGGACGGTCGATATAGAGGACCCGGAATGTGACCGGCGGTGCCGCGGGCGGAGTCTGCGCGGCAAGGGATGTGACGGCGAAAATAAGCAGGATAAGGATTCTCATGGCATCAAACCTCCTCCGGAGTCAGCCAGCGGAAGGCGAGGATTTTGAATTTCCTTCCGGCCGCGTTGGCAGGGTCGACGGTGGCAGCCGGACGTTCGGGCCAGATGATGTCGTCGTCCGTTGGGGAATCCTTCAGTGGATCGGGAACCCTCTGCACGATCGCCTCGCACCATGCGCGCGATTCGATTTTCCCGCTCTTCGGATTTTTCACCTCCCCGTAGGAACGGATCCGGAACGTGTCACTGCGGGCTGTCAGCAACGGCCCGATCGCCTGCAGAATGTCGGCTTGTGTGATGAATCCAGGAACTCCCGCCGCGCTGTAATACCAATCTCGCCCCAGCATCGCGAGGCGGGGGACAACAGCGCCTGCGAGAGTCGAATCGCTCACGTTGACATCCGAAATCGTGCCGACCGCTCCTCCTGGAAAAACTTGGATTTTTTCCGGCGTGAAAAAGCTGCCTCGAACGCCGGAGTCGTAAAACCGGCTATTGATGCCGCCGCTTGCCACAAGGCGGTCCGAGGCTGCGTCAATGGCCGCTTGCAGCGGCCCCATAAGCCCGGTGCGCGAAACGTCGCTTTCGTTGAACGGAGGCCCAGCGAGTTTCGTGGTCAGCCGGCGGTTCACAAAATCCGACAGGGAAGTAAAGGGGCCGCGCTGGCTGACCTGCTTGACGGTCTCCTCAGCCAGCACTTGGATTTCGTTCGTATTGAGTTTGCGGGCACCGGTGTAGGCACCCGCGCTCTCTGCGGCCGGTTGGTTGGAAGGCGGGACGAAAAAGTCTCCGCTCCCGGCACCGGGCTTGACCATCCTTGCAAAGACAGCCTCGGTGGTGCCAGCCGTCGAGCTGTTGATCTTGATCCCGAGCCGGGAGGAAAGGATCGCCTTCCAGGCCTCAACCGAAGTCGAATTGATGTTGAACGCGCCGTCGTTCATCAGGAACGCGGCCCCACCGTCGAACTTGTCGCCTGCACTTGCCAGGGAATTGTAGTTTGCGCCGTTGGACTTTCGGAATTGCAGGCGGCTATTGGGAAGGGATTCCGAGTTGGCCACCAGGTCCGCGGAGAGGGTGCCGGATGTTCCGCTGCCACTTAGATAGAACCGGTCCCAGAGTGAGTCATTAGCCATGAAAGAGGCATCATAAATCCGGTTTTTAGAATCGGCGGATGAGTTTGCGGGATTGCCCACGCTGCTGCGTGTAAAATATTCGATATCCGATCCCGCGTCCCCATAGCGGAAGAATCCGGCATAACAATCCCGCCCCTTGATCTTCGCATCCACGTAGGAATTTCCTACCACATAGCTCGGCTGCCAAGAATGACGGGCCATATTAACGTGCTGGAAGTCTGAAATGCCAAGAAGTTCGGTAGAATTCGCCCGGGGCGCAAAGAGCGGCGCAGAAAGTCCTAGGCCGGACTCGGAGAAAGAGGCGCTGACATCATTCGTTGGGCCACTA
>JBGSSC010000578.1:0-7756 GCA_041737265.1 Terrimicrobiaceae bacterium
GCAGCCAAATAACCCATGCTCATTGATTGGTTCACGGTCGGGGCGCAGGTGCTCAACTTCCTCATCCTGGTGTGGTTGATGAAGCGCTTTCTTTACAAACCGATCCTTGATGCCATCGATGCGCGGGAAAAACGAATTGCCAGGGAACTGGCGAACGCTGACACGAAAAAGAACGAAGCCCAAAAAGAGCGCGACGAGTTCCATCACAAGAACGAAGCGTTCGACCAGGAGCGTGCCGGGCTTTTGAGCAAGATGAAGGAGGAGGTAAAAGCCGAGCGTGCGTGCCTCATGGACGAAGCGCGTCAGGCGGCGGACGCCTTAAGTGCCAAGCGTGCGGAGACGCTGGAAACTGAAGCCAAAAATCTGGCTCAAGCGATCACCCGTCGGGCTCAGGACGAAGTGTTTTCCATCGCTCGCAAGGTCCTCTCGGATCTCGCCACGGCGAGTCTGGAGGATCGGATGAGTGACATTTTTACCCGCCGGTTGCGCGAGATGGAGGGCAACGCGAAAACCGCTCTCGGCAAGGCGCTGAAGGCAGCGCCTGATCAGGCGCTGGTGAGGAGCGCGTTTGACCTCCCGCCCGAGCGACGGGCCGCCATCCAGAAGGCCGTCAATGAAACCTTCTCCACCGATATTCCCCTGACCTTCGAGACCGTGCCAGAGTTGATTGGAGGGATCGAGCTTGCCGCCAACGGACAAAAAGTGGCCTGGAGCATCGCGGATTACCTCACGTCTCTGAAAAAGGGGGTCGATGAGTTGGTGAAGGCGAAGGCTGGGGCTGAGCCAGAACTCAATCCAGAGACAAAGCCCGATCCTAAAAGCCAATGACCGCAGCGCCTGAAAGCTTGCAGAGCGTCTTCGATGTTGCGTTTTCAAACATTGACCAGGTGTGCAAGGACCACGCGCCCAGCCTGATGCCGCGTGAGGTCGGCACAATCACGAGCGTTTCCACCGGCATCGCCAGTGTTTCCGGTCTCCCGGGTGTTGGTTTTGAGGAACTGCTCGAGTTTCCGGGTGGCGTCTTTGGCATCGCCTTCAATGTCGATGAGGACGAAATCGGCGTCGTGCTTCTCGGGAACTATGCGCACTTGCACGCCGGCCATGAGGTCGAACGCACGGGCCGCGTGATGGATGTTCCCGTGGGTGATGGACTGCTGGGCCGCGTGGTGGACCCCCTCGGTCGGCCTCTCGATGAAAACGGGCCGGTGGCCACCAGTGAGCGTTTGCCAATAGAGCGGCCGGCCGCACCTATTATGGATCGCGGACCGGTGACGGTGCCCCTGCAGACCGGACTCATGGTGATCGACGCGCTCATTCCCATTGGGCGCGGGCAGCGCGAATTGATTCTCGGTGACCGGCAGACCGGCAAGACAGCCATCGCGATCGACACCATTCTCAATCAACGGGGAAAAGATGTGCTGTGTGTGTATTGTGCGATTGGTCAACGGGCCTCCGCGGTGGCCAAGGCGGTGGCGGTTTTGCGGGACCATGGTGCCATGGATTATTCGGTCGTCGTCGTGACGGAGGGCAATGATCCACCCGGGCTGGCCTACATCGCACCTTACGCGGCGACCAGCATCGCCGAGCATTTTATGGAGGCGGGTCGCGACGTGTTGATCGTCTATGACGACCTCACGCATCACGCACGTGCCTATCGCGAACTCTCCCTGTTGCTCCGACGCCCACCCGGTCGCGAAGCTTTTCCCGGCGACATCTTCTACATCCAGTCCCGGATGCTCGAACGGGCCACTCATCTGAGCCAGGAACGCGGCGGGGGGTCGCTGACCGCGCTGCCGATTATCGAGACCGAGGCGCAGAATATTTCCGCCTACATTCCGACAAACCTGATTTCCATCACGGATGGGCAGATCTACCTTTCGCCGTCGCTCTTTGAATTGGGCGTGCTGCCCGCAGTGGATGTCGGTAAATCCGTTTCCCGCGTCGGCGGCAAGGCGCAACGGGCCGCTTATCGCGCGGTGGCGGGCGACCTCAAGCTCGCCTATGCGCAGTTCGAGGAACTGGAGACCTTCGCCCGTTTTGGTGCCCGCCTCGATGAAGACACCCGCAAGATCATCGAACACGGCCGCCACATCCGCGCCTGCCTCAAGCAGTCGGAACTGGCCCCTGTGTCTGTTTCCGCGCAAATCTCGGTTCTGCTCGCATTGACTGCGGAACTCTTCGACCCGGTTCCGCTGGATCGAATGAAAGATGCCCAGAAGGCCGTCCATGAAGCGGCATCGAACATTTCCACAGAAATCCGCGAACGTTTTGAAACCGCCGACAAGCTGAGCGATGAGGATCGCAAGGCCATCATCGAAATTGCCAGCCAGGCGCTAACGCCGTTCCAGCCCAAGCCGGAAGCCAAGGAGAAGCCATGAGCGACACCACCGTCAGCTTGCGCCGGAAATTCAGCAGTGCAGGCGATCTCCAATCGGTCGTTCGCACGATGAAAGCCCTGGCTGCTTCGAGTATCGGGCAATACGAAAAATCGGTCGATGCCTTGGGGGACTACTATCGCACCGTCGAACTGGGGCTGGCCGTGTGCTTTCGGAAAAGCCAACCCGCGGTTGCTCCTCTGTTGCGAAAAGGCGCGGCTCCAGCCTCTAACATTGGGGCCATTGTCTTCGGTTCCGACCAAGGCTTGGTTGGCCAGTTCAATGACATTGTCGCCGACCATGCGATCAAGACGCTCGCTGCAATCCCTGGCAAACCGATGGTTTGGGCCGTCGGTGAACGCGTCAAGGCGCGACTTGAGGACGCTGGTCTGGAGGTCACCGGACTCTATGCCGTGCCGAGCTCCGTCAAGGCCATCACTCCGCTGATCGGGGAGATCCAGATTGAGAGTGAAGCGCATCGTGCCGAAGGGGACTACACGCAGCTTCACATCTTCCACAACCGCCCGAAATCCGGTGCACTCTACGAACCAGTCAGCCAGCGGCTATTGCCCCTCGACGCACAATGGCAACAGGGGCTGGCCAAAATCCCCTGGCCGAAGAAGACAATGCCAGAGGTTCTGTGCAGCGACTCCATCACTCTGCGGGCACTCATCCGCGAATACCTTTTCATCTCGCTCTTCCGGGCGTGCGCCGAATCCCTTGCGAGTGAGAACGCGAGCCGACTTGCCGCGATGCAGCGGGCTGACAAGAATATCGACGATTTACTGGAGACTCTTCATGGAACCTTCCACCGGCTGCGCCAGAGCGGCATCGATGAGGAACTGTTCGACGTGATCTCCGGTTACGAAGCGCTGGCGAAAGACGAAGCGCATCACAAACAAGCCACAAGACTATGAGCAAGAAAATCGATTCAACGGATTTCCAAGTACCGCCCGGTGATAACCTCAAACTCAGCAAGTGACCGACCAAGGTGAAGCTTAACTTCAAGTTGAAGAAGGACTGCCACAAACGCCTCGATGAAGGCGTTGAGAAAATGAGCGAATTGCAACGCCTGCATTAAGCTTCCACCTTCATTGCGCATCTACCTGCGGGTCGTTTCGAAGCCCCGACTGGCCGGCACCCGAATCCAGGTTCCATCCGCCGATTTGCGCGACTGTAAACTAATGGACTTGCTGAAATCATGGAGCCCGCTTTGCGCCAACCTTCGCGCTCGATGATCACGGCTCGCGCGCAAGGAAACGGAATGCTATCAGGCCTCGATCTTGCCGCGCAGTTTTTTCGTCTCGCTCCGCCGCCTTTTGCCCTCCACCAACTTTCGCTTCGTGCCGCGCGAGCGTTTGGCTTTTTGACGGCGGGCTTTGGAAATTTCTGCCTGTCGCTGCTGCCGCTTTTCTTCGCGGTGTTTTTCGAAACTGTCCAGCAACCGCTCCATCGCGAGCTGGCGGTTGGTGAACTGGGACCGGCTATCCGAGGCCGTCACGGATTGGCCTGTGGGAACATGGCGGATCGTCACTTGAGTGCTGACTTTATTGACGTGCTGGCCGCCGGGGCCGCCGGAGCGAGAGAAAGTTTCCTCAAGGTCTTCAGGACGAATGCGGAGCGCGTGCATCCGGAGGAGGTATTTTTCATCGTGGGCCACGATCCGAAAACACATCGAACGCCAGACCGCTTCAAGCAAAAAGACCTGATCTGGGTTTTCGCGCGTTCAAAACTTAATCCCTTTTTCAGGTTTCGGGGCTGTCATTTCTGATGAGGCCTCGAACACCCAGACTGGGTTTCAGGCCGCCTCGCTTAGAGGAGCGGAAAACTTCGGCTCTTTGGCAGGCATGTTGTCAAGGATGGCTGGAACAATATCGTCCAGGACCTTGGCCACCAAAAAATCACCGGGATCGCACTGGTCGCTCACCAGGTCAATCAAAGGGTCCCAGAAATAAACGCCAGGGGCATGCTCGCGGTTAAAAATGACAACGGGCTTGCCTTCCATGTTTGGGTGTCTCTGACGCTTGAAAATCAGAAGTGCGAGGAGTTCTTGCACGGTGCCTGCTCCGCCGGGAAAAATCACAAAAGCATCAGAGTTTTCAATCATGACTTCCATGCGTGTGTAAATGTCCGGCCGAAGCCAAAAGGTGGAGAGGCCATCGGGGAGTCCTTCCAACTCAATGATGTGCGGCACATTGGATCCCGCAGCCCACCCCCCGGCATTCACTGAACCGCGCACGACGGCGCCCATAATGCCAGAGCGGCCTGCACCGGAAACACATCCCAGCCGGTTCTTTACAAGGAGGCGTCCGAGGATTTCCCCATCTTCCAGGTAACCGGGCTCCTCAAGGCTGGCTGAGCAAAAGACACAAGCACTCCCACGATACTCATGAGGGATCTCGGATTGAAAACTATCTGAGACGGAATCGAAGAGTTTATGGTGTCCGGGGTCTGGGCGGGGGGTTGACTGCGCGAGAGCAAGCGTTTCCAAGACTTCCTCCGGGCCTGTGACTTCATGCAGATAAGCCCGGAAGTCCTGTTTGATGGTTTTAAGTTTTTTCAAATGGGCGAGCAGGGCAAAAAAGGGATTCCACGACCCATCCTCATTGAGGATCACCGTTGGTTTCCCACTGAGATTGCGGTCGAGGGTTTGATAGCCCACGAAGATCGAAATGGCCTTGAACATGTCCTCCAGCGTGGCTCCCGGAGTGAAGACAAACGCATCGGATTCCACGATTTTCTTTTCAATATTGGCGAGGGTGATGCGCTGGTCACCGTTGGAGTTGTAGATATCCCAGCCTCCCGCAAAAAGCATGTAAAGGAGTCTTGCACGAGTGGCCCGATTGGGATCACCGGTTCCGAGGACGGTTCCTGACAGTCTGACTTTTGGCATGTGGTTTGAAATTCCAAGGAAAATAAAGCATTCGGCATGCCGCGCAAGGGTTCCAGGGATATTTTAAAGGTTTCGCAGAAACGTCCGCGCTGGCCTTATTTGGCGTTTAACCAGGGCTGGTCGCCCTCATTCATTTTGAGAGAATTCATAACCACAAAAAGCACGGCATCCAGCATATCAGCATGGGTGCGATAGATATCGGTGGCCCCTTCCGGCGGGGTCCAGGTTGAAGCAGGAAGCGAGGGTGAAAATTTGAGGCCGAGCACATCCACGGTGGCGGTGAAATCCGACTGCACGATATCAAAGCGGCGGGGCAAATAGCCGGGGGCCACCCACATTCTTGCTTCAAAGCTTTCGGCCTTCACAGATTTCGCCAGCTCAGGCATCAACCCGGCGGTGATGACGCGAAGTTCTTCCCCATTGAGCGAGTCCACCTCGGCCACTTCCGGACGTTTGATACTGAAAATCGCGGGAAGAAACACGGCCTGCTGGGCCGTGATCGGAAGATACAGCGGGGTGTTTTTCTTCTTGATGGGTTGGGGCTTCACTTTGAACTGATTCAGCAAATACTCGACCTTTGCGCCCGGCACGGCCCAGACCTCGTTCCCCACACGGCAGACCGTGACGTCTTCGCCGAGAACCGGCGCCGTGAGCTTGACCTTGTCCGGAAATTCCACGGCCGCAGATAGCGTGGCTCCTGCCATCTGGGCTGGCAGGCGTCCGGAGACCTCGGTCATGACCAGAGTGAGCACGGCCGCCTTGTTCGGGCTTTTGCTATCGGAGAGCAACACACTCCAAAACGGTTGAAAGACCTTGCCGATGACATCGTACGGGTTGTCGCGGGGAGGGGCTTGTTGGGCAGGGAGTGGTGTCACACCAACAATCAAAGCCGCGAGAACGAGAGAAAAATTTCTTTGCATGAAGCCGAGATTGTATCTGCGGCAGGCGCGTGAAGCAAAAACTATTCTGTTTTGCCTCCGGCCATCGGTTCTGTATAAAGACCCCATAGACACGATGGCTGAAGTTTTTACCACAGGCGGAATTATTGGATTTCCCGGGTTCCGGATCCCTGGAAACGGACCAATGAATGAGGGGCTCTTGATCTTATGACCCTCGCTGTTCTCCTGCCACCGGCGACCGGGTTGGTTTACGCCTTCACTGAGTCAACCATCGAGGGCAAGATCGTTCTGGCGGCGCTTTTTCTGGCTTCAATTTTCAGTTGGGCGGTGATGGTCACCAAGTTCCGGTATTTGAATTTTGCGAAGCGTCAGTCCGAGCGATTTGCAGCATTATTCCGGAGGGACCGTGTGCCCCTGCGCATTTACGAAAGCGGGGTGCGTTTTGATGGGTCCCCTCACTACGAAATTTATCATGCCGCCTGCGCGGAATTGTGTTTTCAGATGCTGGGGTCCACCGAGGTGGATGAGACCTTTCATGCCCGGCTGGAAATCGCTGACAAAATCACGCCGGCCCAGATGCGCTCTGTGACGGCCGCGATGGAGCGCGCCATTGGTGAGGCCGGGTTGAATCTGGAATCCCGCATGATCATTCTCTCCACAGCGGTGAGTGGAGCGCCGTTTCTCGGGCTTCTGGGAACGGTTTGGGGTGTGATGGATGCGTTTGGAGGCATTGCACAAGCCGGGACTCCCAATCTGGCGGCGATGGCCCCCGGGGTTTCCGGTGCGCTGATCACCACGGTCATCGGTCTCCTCGTCGCCATTCCGGCCATGTTTGGCTACAATTTCCTTGTCGTGAGCCTGCGGACCGTCACCGTCCAAGCCGAAAATTTTGCGGCGGAGCTGGCCTCGGAGATCGAACACCGCTACGTCGAACACGGAGGACCCTCGGGGCACTGACACCATGCGCCGTTACACATCCCGGACCTCCCTAAGCAGTCTTACGGAACTGAATATCACTCCGCTTCTGGATCTGGCCTTTGTGTTGTTGATCATTTTTATGATCACGACGCCAATGATCGAAAGCCGCGTTGATCTGGTGGTTCCATCCAGTGCCACTGCACAAAACCCGGTGAATCCCTCGGAGGTGAAAACGATTGAAGTCATTCGCTCAGGGGAACTCCGGATGGAAGGTCGTGCCTATTCGGCAGCCGCGCTGGAGTCGCTCCTCGCCGGATTAAAAGCGTCAGATCCCCAGTTGGCCGTTGTGGTTCGTCCGGACAAAGAACTTCCAGTTCAGCAATTCATCGATGTGATGGATATCCTCAAACGTGTCGGCATCGGGAAGGTGGGAGTTATGACGCGTCCCGTGGAAACTCCACCTGCTCCATGATCCAACGCAAGCTCAGGGGGAACGGACGCCTCTACTGTGAGACTCAAAGTTTTCTGCAAGACGGGCTCACCATCACCCCCCACCCATTATGAAGAACCTCCTCACCCTGCTGCTTTTTACACTTCTCGCCACATTGCCTGCCCGTGCAGAAATTCGCGGAGCTTGGATTGCCACGGTCCACAATATCAACTTTCCCACC
>JBGSSC010000581.1:0-1727 GCA_041737265.1 Terrimicrobiaceae bacterium
CCCGGTGGTGACAAACGCGTCATCCAGCACTCCCCAAACCCGGAATCCGGCACGCAAAGAGAGGCTTTCGGGCTCAGGGTCCCGCACCTCGGCCTGAAAAGTCACCGTGTCAAAAATCTCGCCGTCGAGCCAATACGTTACCGTATAATCGCGGGTGCCGGGGGACGCTGGCACCGCATCTCCCGGGCTGAGCGAAAATCCGACATGGTGCCACTTCCCGTCCGCAAAAACCGCCGTTGATGCAGGGCTTTTTGCGCGGAACCTTGATTCTCCGATTTCGAGACTGAGCTGCCAGGCATCCCCCACGGCCTGTTCCCCGAGATTCTTGTCCAGATCCGGGCTAGCGCCGGATTCAATTTCTTTTACCACGCATATTCTCCATCCGGAACCCCCTTCCGTCTGACGGACCAGCGCGTGGATCCCGGGGCGGCGGTCGTCCATCTTGAACCAGACCCCGCCGGTGAATGGCTGGCCTTTCATGATCAGTTTCGATGTCTCCAAAGCCGCATTGAGCTGGCTTTTCTCCGTCCATTCAACCATTCCTCCCAGCCCCTGGGCATAGATCCCGGTGCCGAACCTGGCATCGGCGTAGGTGATATCGGCCTTCCCGGGGACTTTGATAATACGCCCGACAAAATTGTTGCCCGACAGATCGTCCACCTCAATGGGCTGGCCTTCCCCGAGGATCCCATCGTCGAAGGCCCAATAAAACCCGTCTGGTTTCAGGCTTTCGATCACCGGCTTGTTGAGGTCGATCACTTTGCCTTCAGCGTCCGCTGCATACC
Organism: Terrimicrobiaceae bacterium; assembly: GCA_041737265.1. Lineage (GTDB taxonomy): Bacteria > Verrucomicrobiota > Verrucomicrobiia > Chthoniobacterales > Terrimicrobiaceae > JBGSSC01. The sequence continues at coordinate 786 of JBGSSC010000581.1, forward strand.
CCATCGGGGCTAAGAAAAACATGACAATAGTCCCGCATAGAGCAATTTCCGCCGCGAAACGGGAGCCCCGTTTCGAAATGAGTTTTATTAAGTTCATCGTGATCAATTCACTTTTCATACTGTTATTTGCGAGCCGTGTGACTTCCATTTGATCCAGTTCTCCGGCTCCTGTCGGACGAGATCCCAAAGTGTGTCCACGAAATCCCGGATGCGGAAAAGCCGGGAATCGGCATCGCCGATGCGGCCGCGGGCGGGACATCCAACCCGGTCCCAGTACTCACCGAGTCTGTCACGGTGAAGAAAGACAAATTCCTGCGCGGGATTTTTTATGCGGCGTTCATTCCACCAAAGCGTTTCCACGAGGTGAACGAACGTGGAGGAATGATAATCCACCCCGAGCATGAGCAGCTTGCCACCGCGATTATAGGCTTTCAGAAAGGGAGAACGGCTGCCGAATGTGCGCCCCCATGGAGCGATATCCCATGGGGACTCCGCGCCGTCGGCAGAGAGGTGCCCCGAAACAAAATCCCATGCCCCGCATCCCCGGGCAGCGACCGAATGCGAGTAATGGTCGGAGCGAGCCATCCCCGGCATGTGACGAAAAAACTCCGTAAGGTATCCCACGTTGGAAGGCGTGCCGGCGATATTCCAGGTTTCTGCACGCTTGTCTTTTTCCACCAGATTGAAACTTGGCATCAGGAGCAAGCCTCCCGGAGCCAGAGCATCCTCAATCGAGGCAATGACCGCCGCGGCTCCTCCATCCACCGGACCCAAACTCTTGTACGAAGAATGGACAAACAAAATGTCTCCGGCACACACGCCAAGGTGGATGAGATCATCAGTCAGGCTCTTCTGTGTGTGCATGAGCGAGTGTTGGTGCAATCAATCCTTCCCGTAGAACCAATCGACATCCACCATGGCAGCCTTCAAGGACATGGCGGA
>JBGSSC010000654.1:0-3371 GCA_041737265.1 Terrimicrobiaceae bacterium
CGTTGCCATCAACCACCACATGACCATGCGGGGGAACTTCGAAGCGCTGAAATGGAGCCCCACTCTGCGCTTCACGGTCTTCGGTGCCATGACCTATACGTTGGTGAGTTTTCAGGGGAGCCTGATGGCCATCCCTTCGCTGAACACTCTGACGCATTTCACGCACTACACGATCGGCCACTCGCACCTCGGGCTTTATGGGTTCTTCACGATGATGATGTTCGGTGCGATGTACTACATCGTTCCGCGCCTGGTCGGCTGGGAATGGCCGTCCGCCAGCCTGATTCGTTGGCACTTCTGGCTGGCCGCGATCGGCATCACTCTGATGGTTGCAGCGCTCACCATTGGCGGCATCATTCAGGGCTTTGCGCTCTATGACCCTGCTGTGAGCTTCACCAACTCGACGCTCTTTGCCGCCCCCTTCCTCTGGGTTCGTGGTGTTTCGGGCATCCTGCTCACTGTGGCGCATGTGGTCTTTGCAATAAACTTCGTGATGATGCTCGCGCGAGCCGGAGGCCCACGGGACGAGCCAACGCTTTTCGCTCCCCACGCACCTGACAAGGAGGTCGCCGCGGTATGAACCGGCTCCCCCTTCTTTTCTTCGGGATCTTCATTACCTTTGCCAGTGCATGGGCGGGCCTGGTCGCATACCCGTACCTCAACCTCGGCCGCATGCTTCCTATAACCGACGAGGCTTCGGGCGACATTCTGCCTCCGCCAATTTCCGGATTGGCCGATGCCGGACAGCGCGTTTATGCGGCAAACGGCTGCGTCTATTGCCACAGTCAGCAAGTGCGTCCGGCATATCTCTCGACGGATATCGCGAAAGGACTTGGAGGCCGCCGCACGGTCGCCCGGGATTATATCCGCTCGAAGCCTGCCTTTCTCGGAACCATGCGCACGGGCCCGGATCTGACCAATGTCGGCCTCCGCTATGCCGCGGATTGGCAGCACCGCCACCTTTACGAGCCGGGTGTCGTGACAAAAGGTTCGATCATGCCGGCATTCCGCTACCTTTACCGGATGCAAAAGATCCAGGGTCAGCCGAGTGCAGACGCCGTCCAGGGATTGCAGGGTCCGCACGCCCCGCCTCCGGGCTACGAGGTGGTACCCACCCAACAGGCGGTTGAACTCGTGGCGTACCTCCTTTCCTTGAAACGGGATTATCCGTTGCCCGAAGCTCCCCAAGAGGAGGTCCCCTGACGTGAATCCTGATAACAACAAGCCGGTGGAGTCCGAGGAATTCCGGGAGGCAGAACTCTCGAGCGAGATGAACGTGGCCAAGGTCCACGGCTCAATCCTGCGCGAGCGGGCCGAACCCCGTGACGGCTACGAACCCATTTCCCTCTGGTTGATCACCCTCGCCTTTGGCCTGCTTTTCTGGGGAGGCATGTATCTTGTGTCCCACAGCGGTGGATTTCAGGCCAACGTCTTTAACTCCAATCTTGTGGCATGGGACGGTGCAGGTGCCGCTGCTGGCAAAGGCCCTCCCGACCCGATGGTCGTCGGCAAGAGGGTCTTCACGCAGTATTGTGCGGTTTGTCACCAGACAACAGGCCAGGGCGTTGCCGGTCAGTTCCCGCCGCTTGTGGACAGTGAATGGGTGCTCGCACGGGAATGGCACGGGGATAACCATCTGGTCAAGGTGGTGCTCAACGGTCTTCAGGGTCCGGTCACCGTAAAAGGTGCCCCTTATAACAATGCGATGGCCCCTTGGGGTGGCGTTCTCAAGGACGAGCAAATTTCTGCAGTGCTGACTTATATCCGAAACGAATGGGGCAACCAGGCTCCGCCGATCCCGGTGGAATTTGTCGCCAAGATCCGCGAAGAGAACGCTGCGCGCACCGAGGCATGGACGCAAAAGGACTTGCAGGCCATCGAGCGCGTGGTTGTTGAAGCGGCGGCCGGGGACGCCGCCACGGAACCTCCGCCGGCACCCGCGCCTGCTGAAAACCCTCCCTCGACTTAATCCGATGAATGCGAGCAGATTGATCTCCTCCCGGCTTCCGGCCCTTCTTGCGTTCGGTGTATTGTGCTTTGCCACCTCTGCCGCCTTCGGCGAGCAGCGCAGCAGCAACCTTTATTGGGCTCCAGAGAATGTGACCGTGGGCGGCGCGAAAATTGACGGACTGCTCAACTTTATCTTCTGGCTCACCTTCGCGGTGTTTGTCGCGACCCAGGCCATCTATATCTACTATCTCGTAAAATACCGCCGGAGGCCGGGAGTCAAAGCCCACTACAGCCACGGAAATAATTTTCTCGAAATTATTTGGACCTCCATCCCGACGGTCATCTTTCTTGGATTGGCAATAGCCAGCAACCGCATCTGGTCGGAACTGCACGCGACTCCGCCCGAGGATGCGCTCAAGGTGAACATCTCCAGTTATCAATTCGGCTGGGACATGCGCTACCCCGGTGCTGACGGCAAGCTCGGCAGCATCGATGTCAAACAGATCACGCTGGAAAACAAATTCGGTCTCGATGCCAATGACCCCGCGGCTGCCGATGACTTCACCTCGATGGAGTTCGTGATTCCCGCAGATCGTGCGGTTCATGTTTACCTCAATGCCCGGGACGTGATCCACTCGTTCTACGTCCCGCAATTCCGGATTTATCAGGATGCGGTGCCGGGTCGCACGATCTCCTGGGTGTGGTTTCAGGTTACACGTCCCGGGAATTTCGAACTGGCATGCAGCCAGCTCTGCGGAACCGGACACTACAACATGAAAGCGCCGATCAAAGTTTTGCCGCGCGAAGAGTTTGACAAGTGGTATGCTGAAAAATCCAAAGCGGCACTCGAAGCGAAACTCGGTCCTCCGGGAGTAACGGTCCCCGCGTTGGCTGCCGCACCGGAACCCTTACCATGAGCGCAATCACTGCTGAACACGGAGTCCCCGGCGACGGGCACTCCGCCCACCCCAAAGAGAGCTTTTTCCGGAAATATCTCTGGACCTACGATCACAAGATGATCGGCCTCCAGTATCTCTGGACGGCGCTGGCATTTCTATTCCTCGGTGGAGGTCTTGCATTACTTGTCCGTTACCAACTGGCATGGCCGAATACGGCTGTGCCTCTGATCGGATGGATGTTGCCGGCCAATGTTGCGGCTGAAGGGGCGATTATTCCCGGCGGCTACAACATGCTTGTGACCATGCATGCCACAGTGATGGTCTTTTTTGTGGTGATGCCCCTTCTTATCGGGGCCTTCGGCAACTACCTGATTCCGCTTCAGATCGGGGCAGGGGACATGGCTTTTCCGCTGCTCAATGAATTGAGTTACTGGCTGTACGTTTTATCCGGAGTCATTCTGCTCAGTGCATTCTTCGTTCCGGGAGGGGCACCCGGCACCGGGTGGACCGCTTATAGATCGG
>JBGSSC010000684.1:0-10180 GCA_041737265.1 Terrimicrobiaceae bacterium
GGCGGCGGTAAATACCGCAGGATACACCGCGGCCAAGCTGCCGTTCGGTCGGGAGACGGAGGAGCGAATCGTGCAGGAATTTCTCGATGCCGCGCAAGCGGCTGACATTGTGGTGACGGAAGTTGGGGCTTGGTCGAATTCGATCGATCCCGATCCAGAAAAGGCGAAAAAGGCCCTGCTCCATTGCCAGCAAAACCTGGCTTGGGCGGAACGGACGGGTGCGCGGTGCTGTGTGAATATCGCGGGCTCGCGCAACCCGCAAAAGTGGGACGGGCCACACCCGGACAATTTTTCCCCGGACACATTCGATCTCATTGTGCAATCGACGCGGGAAATCATCGATGCAGTGAAACCGCGGCGGACGTATTACACCCTCGAAACCATGCCATGGATTTTCCCATCATCGCCCGACGAATATCTCGCGCTGATCCAGGCCATCGACCGCAAAGGCTTCGGAGTGCATCTGGACCCGGTGAATATGATCAACTGCCCGGAACGGGCCTATCGGTCGGGGGATTTCATTCGTGATTGTTTTGCAAAACTCGGCCCACACATCCGAAGTTGTCACGCGAAGGACGTTATTCTGCGGGGAAATCTCACGCTTCATCTGGATGAATGCCAGCCGGGGCAGGGACTGCTCGATTTTCGCGTTTATCTCGATGAGCTGGCAAAGTTGGATCCCGACATTCCCCTCGTCCTGGAACACCTGAAGACTGAGACGGAATACCTCGCCGCTGCGGACTACATCCGGGGGATGGTGAAATGAAACGAATCGCCTTTATCGCTCGCAAGACAGCGGGAATGATCGATTCGCCGGACTTTGAGGGGCCCTTGAACCCGGATGAAGTTCGCGGTCGCACTCTGGTCTCGCTGGTGAGTCCGGGGACGGAATTGAACTCCGGGTATCTCGGATCCACGTTTCCCAGCTATCCCGGTTACGCGAGCGTTTTTCAGGTCGGGGAGATTGGGGAGGAGGTTCGGGAGTTCCGGGTTGGCGACGTGGTTTTCGGATCAGGAAAACACGCAGCCCGCCAACAGTCTAGCCAGGACAAACTCATCAAACTGCCGGCGGAATTATCCCCCGAGGCCGCTGTTTTTGCTCGTCTTGCCGGAGTCAGCATGAGCTCGCTCAACGCCACCGTCGTAAGACCGCCAGCCACGGTGCTGGTCACGGGGCTGGGGCCGGTGGGGATTCTTGCGGCTCAGATCTTTGCGGCAGCCGGTTATGTGGTGATCGCTGTGGACCCGCATCCTCCCCGGCAACAAACGGCATTGTCGGTGGGACTGCGGGATGTGCGGGGCAGCATAAATGCGGACGAACTGCGGAACCGGATCCATTTGCAGATTGAGTGCAGCGGCCACGAACAAGCGGTGCTCGACGGATGCCGGTGCGTCCGCAAGGGAGGTGAAATTTTCCTGGTTGGTGTTCCCTGGAAACGGAAAACCGAGACTTATTCCTTCGATTTGTTGCACGAAATTTTCCACCGTTATGTTTCCGTGCGGAGCGGCTGGGAATGGCAGTTACCTGTCCAGCCCCGGGATTTCGCAACAAATTCCATCATGGACAACCTCCGTGCCGCACAGACGTGGCTGGCGGAGGGAAGGCTGAAAGTGGCGGGACTGGCCGCTCGATATGCCCCGGAGCAGGCCCAGGAGGTCTATTCCGGCTTGCTGGATCAAACCCTGCCGACACCGACCGCGGTGTTTGACTGGCGATAAACAGGGTTTCTAAAGTTGTTCACAAGGTTGCCGCCAACCTGCGGATTTTGAATGCGAAACCGGGCGTCGGTAAGTTCAGGGTGAGTTTTTCGTTATTGGTTTCGCATCCATCTTCGCCTGGATTTGCCGGAGTGCGTCGCCCCACATCCCATTCTCAACCTGACGCATCCATCCCACGCCATAATTCACATACTGGCCCATATGCGCGTTGCGAAACTCTTCAAGTTTTGCGACGGCCTCGGCAAACCGTTTCTGGCTGGCTTCATCCTTGCGGCTGATCTTTTTATAAGAGTCATAAGCAGCCAGCGTGAGTTCCGCATCGCGAAGGCCGAGGTCGAGGATGTGCACGCGGGCCTTCGCCTCTTCATCGCCCGCCGCAGCCACCGTCGCCTGATCCAGCAGTTCCCTTCCCCTGGCCATGACATCAGGGGTGAAGACATAACTCAAAACCATGGGCGATTCGCCGCCAAGGCTCTTCGCTTTGATATCCTGGCGGAATCTGGCCTCCTCCTCCGGAGTGACGGAGCTGACCATCCCATCCCAATAGTTGAAATAGGCCGCCACCTGTTCTTTGGCCGGCCCGAACGCGGAATAGAATTCGTTCAGGATGGCGTCCGGCGTCATCTCCGGATGCTGCAACATCCGTCCGATCATGTAAAAATTCGGCCCCTGCGTCGCCCACTGCCCGAGGAGCCCGTCCCAAACGCTGCCCACCATGCCGTTTTGGGCAAAATGACTCAACAGCCCCCCAAGCCGCCGCACATAGATATCGGGATAATTGTGACCGCGGTAGGTCAGGTTGGGCCTTAGAAAAAGCTTAACCCCCGAGGCCCGCCATCCGTCCCAGGCCGCCAGACTCTTTTTCGTATCCTCATCCCGCCAGAACTGAAAGGGAACCTCTACGAAGTTGATGGTGATGCGATCATTGAGCTTGGTTTCCTTGGGCGGTTCCCGGAAGTTGAGATAGGCGTGGGCATGAACGGTAACACCCGGCTGGATTTTCTCCGCCTCCTTTTGCACCGCGAGGTAGAACTTTGCATAACGATCGGTCAGTGAAGGTTCGGTTTCGGACGCGTTTGTTTTTTCTCCGCGCAGGTAACGCCCCCCTTCAAGAAACGGTTTGATGATACCCTTGCCCCAATAGTCGTGGGTGGCAAAGCGGGGGTCGGGCGCGTCCATCGCCCGGCAGGCCGGACAGGCGCAATATCCGTCCACATCGTTTTCATGCACATTGATAAATCCCTTGGTGATATCACCGTCCCTCCAATTTAGCGATTTGCCCTCCGCGTCTTTTTCCCCGGTATTTTTCCAGCGCTCGATTTTCAGGCGCACCAGTTCCGGATTCGAGACACACATCGTCGCCAGGATGCCGGGTTGGGTGGGGGAAAGTCCGCGGCTGCCGTCCGGCCGCATGGCAAAGATGTCCGGGTGGGTTTCATGGTAATCCTTCCAATAGTCCTCGAAGGAATGGTCGGTAATGAAGCCCTCGGGCTCCAGCCGCAGGAACCGCTGACGCAAAAGCCACTGGCGTTGTTCCAACGCTCCCTCCTCAAAGGGCAGCATGTGATGCGAGATGTAGCGGGGCGTGCCATGCTTGTCATAGTTCTCCACGGCAATGGTGGCCCGCTTGGGCACGTATTCCCCGCTCGGGCCCGGCAAGATCCACCGCGCCCCCAGTTCTGTATCCAGAAAATCATGCACTGCAAGCAGCGTCGCGATGGTTTTTTTCCAACAGAAGGTTGATCCCTTGCTTAGCAGCAATTCCTCCGGGGCGATATCATCCGGCAGGGGAATATTGGCATCCCTTCCATAAAAAAACAGACTTCCGTCCTTCAACCGTCCGGCAAAGCCGTATTTGCCAAAATCCTCCCCGCCCAACCCGGCTTTTTCCAAGGCCCGGGTTTTTCCGAAATAGACCTTACCGCCCGGCAGTGCCGCCGCTTCCGTTTCGCTGACAATGGGCAGCACAGCCCCTCCCGCCTTCTTCACGTGATGCTGAAATTCCAGCGCCGCATACTGCGGCACGAGCAACTTTTCATCCGGCACGACAAGCACCGCCGCGGGCTTCCCGTTGTCAACCAGTGTCAGGGCGGAACCGGTGGCTACAAACAGCCCGCATCCAGTAAAAACCGCGAGCAAAAGGATCACGCCGGGGTGAAAGTTCCGAGGCACGAGAGGCGGGGGATTTTCCATGCGGTTCCCATAGGAACCATGTCCCGCCCCCTCCTTCAACGAGACATTTGTCGTTTGCGACGCACGGATGATGCCTTCGAGGCCTTGGCAACCGGAAAGATGGCATCCTGCTCCAACAGGTGCCGGTAGGATAACGGCCCCGTCCCGATCACGGCCTTGAATTGGTGGCTGAAATGAAACGCATCCGAATACCCCAGCCGCTTTATTATTGGGCCTTGGCCCAACGCTTCTTCATCCGTTTCATTTCGGGATTGAGTTTGATCGCCGGCCCCGGGCATTGGTTGGACTTTTCGATGATCCAGTTTCCCTGGATGGCGCGGCGCACAGGCATGCGTTTCGCCACGGGTGGGGGCTCGATCGCCTTGGCCGGAGATTCCGCGTACCAATAGGCGACGCTGCTGACATCGTTGCGAAAGTGGTTGCCATGTCCGCACTCGATGGTGACCTTGATCTCCTTTTGGAAATGCACCGGATTATCCAAATGAAAGACGTAGCTGGTCTGATAACCGCCGTCCTTGCTCCACTCCGGAGTTCCACCCGGCAGGGAAAGGCTTTCATAGACACTTGATCCATTGCGCAGGAAGGCATTGGCCTGCATGCACCACGCCTGATTGAAATAATCCTCGCTGCCGGTGCCGTGCAAATCCGGCGGCCATTTGTAGACATCCACCCAGATCATGTCGTCCCCCTCGCCCCACCAGTTTCCATGCAGGTTGGCCACGCTGAGGTTGCAGCCGATGTAATGGCCTCGTCCCTTGGTTTCCAGAATGACATAGTTGTTTTCCCAGGCTTCGCGCCCCTTATTGACGATATCGGCCTCGAAGGTGTTGACACCCAGTTCATCGCCCCAGCCTCCAAATGGATTGGTCCGCCGGAATTCGGCGTGGAAATACGCTTCCTCCTTCGCCTCCTCATCCAGTTCGTAGTCCACGTAAAAATACTGGCGCTGGATTTCTTTGCTTTGATTGATCAACTCGATCCGCGCGCTTTTGTGGAACGGCATTGGTGCGTAGCAGTTCAACGCAACCCCGGCATTGAAGCAGTGATTTTTGTGGGTCGAGGCCGTGAACAGGGCCGACTGAAACGAATTGCCTATTCCGTGGCCCAGACAGAAGAAATCTCCCAGTGGGACGAGTACGCTGGCGAACGGGGCATCGTCCCAGGTGAACCGCAGGAGACATTCCCGGTAATGTTCTTTTTGAGTCATCCAGATGTGGGTGATGCGGCCAGCGCCGCGGATATCGGCGAGCACGACGGTTTCCCCGGGCGGGATGAACAGACAGTCTTTATTGCGCCCTGTTTTGTCCCAGGTGGAACACCGGAGGGTGCGGCGGTTTTTCAGACGCGCGAGGGATTCAAACATGGTTTATGTCGGGTTTGCTCAAGCAGACTGAATCGCCTAACCAAGGAAAACAATGGCTCGGCTTCAGCAGTTTTTGTGTTATCTTCCGGTCCGCCATGGCTGGCCTCAAACACTTCTTCAAACCCTACCCCATCGACACGCGGGCGCTCAGCATCCATGGCATCGGAATTCAGGAAGAAATCGGCCCCGCCCTGATCAACCGCCCCCGTGGCACCAAGGACTGCCTCCTGATGTATTTTTATCAGCCTTGCTTCGTCCGCGACCGCTCGGGCGAGGCATTGCGCGGACCAAGCAGCTTTGTGGTCTGGGAGCCATCCACGCCTCAATGGTACGGAAATCCCGGCGGGAATTGGAGCCATTCCTGGCTGCACGGTGAGGGTTACAAACTCCGCCGCTGGCTGAAGGAAGCCCGCATTCCGTGGAATACCGTGCTGGCGGTCGACGAGGCGACGGTTTTTGAAAGGCATCTGGAAATGTTGCACAGGGAATTGACCGGAGGATTCCCTCCCGATGAAAAAATCGCCTGCAACATCCTGGAAAATGCCCTGCGGGAAATCGGCCGGGAATTGCGCATGGTGCAGGCCCCTGCGGTGCCGGGATGGCTGCTGGAGTTGCGCGGCCATCTGGATGCCACGTATACGAAGCCGATCCGCCTGGCGGATTTGGGCCGCCGCTTTCATCGCTCCATTCCCTATCTCTGCGAGCAGTTCCACCGGCACTTCCAAACGCCGGTGATGGAGTATGTTATCCGCCTGCGGCTTCAGCGCGCTGCGTATTTGTTGCGGGATCAGAATCTCAACATCGGCGAGACCGCCCGCCTCTCAGGTTACGAGGACATTTACCACTTTTCCAAAATGTTTAAGAAGCGTTACGGCAAATCGCCGCGGTCCTATCGTGCGGGGACGGTCACCTGATCTCCCCCCTTTCTCCCCCAAACGACAAAAGTGCAATTGAATCTGGAGGGAAAAGCCTGCTTTCATGGACAAACCAACAGACCTCATCACCCCTTCCTGTCCCGGATGCCTCCTGGAATAACACCATGAAAAAAATCCAAATCAGTTGCGCTTACGCGTTCCCCATCTGCAAATACGGATACCCACCCTCCTTCCCCGATCTCGAAAAGGCTCTCAGAGAAATAGCCTCCATGGGATACAGGTATTGCGAACTGGAGGGGCTGGGCCCTGCCTACAACCGGCATTTCACCGCAAAACGAAAGCATTATCTGCAGCTCGCCGCAGATCTTGGGCTGCATTACCACAATTACTGCATCGTGGATCCCTTGTTGGTCTCACCCGTCCGGAGCATTCGCCACAAGGCTTATGGGCTTTACGACAGCGGGTGCGAAAATGCGGCGGCGCTGGGCGCGGAGACTGTTCACATCGCCACCTACACCCCTCCCCTGCGGTATCGGAAAATCCCATATAAATTGAAGGAAAAATACAGCTTCAACCTGGACTACCGGGCCAGTGTCCCCCGGGGCTTCGACTGGACAACCTCCTGGTCCGTGCTTGTGGAAAGCTGCCGCCGGGCCGCGGAAACCGCCGACCGGCACGGTCTCGATGTCCTGGTCGAACCGAGAGTCGGTGAAATGATTGCGGGCACGGATGCAATGCTCCTGCTGATTCGTGATGTGGATCATCCCAGGCTGAAGGCGAATTTTGACTTTGCCCATTTGATGGCTCAGAAGGAAATCCTCGCCCTGTCCTGGAAAAAGCTCGAACCGCATATCGGAGGCATCCATGTGGCTGACAATGACACCGCCACCGTGGAGCATCTCCCCATCGGCAGGGGAAAGGTGGACTGGCAGACCATGCTGGAGCTGATTGCCTCCAGCCGCTACGACAGGTACCTCGGCGTGGATTTGTTTGTCCCTCCAGCCCGTGCGGTCCCCGCCTTCCGGGAAGCGAAAGCCAAGCTGGAAGAGATGGTTAAAAAATTCCACCTGGGCCGCCGCATTGAGATTTCCTGACGATCCCGAAAATTTTGACCTCTATCTTCTCATCGGCCAGTCAAACATGGCCGGAAGAGCCGGAGTAAAAGCTGAAGAAACCATAGCAAACCCCCGGATCCTGATCCTTGATGCGTCAGGTCATTGGGTCAACAAAGGTGAGCCGGTTCACTTCGACAAACCCGGGCGGGTTGGCACAGGGCCGGGATTCCCCTTTGCCAAGGAAATGTCCGCAGCCAACCCCGGAAAAATCATTGGCCTGATCCCCTGTGCTGTGGGGAATACCGGCATTGACCGGTGGGTGAAGGGGGGTGACTTGTATGAGCAGGCAGTGCTCCGTTGCCATGCTGCCGGAAAAGACGGAAGACTGAGGGCGGTCCTCTGGCATCAGGGGGAAAGCGACTGCTCCGATGAGGCCTCCGCACGGGCTTACGGAGATCGACTGGCCGGGATGGTTGAAGATCTGAGAGTCGATCTGAATGCCGGGAATATCCCCTTTCTCGCAGGACTCCTGGGAGATTTCATAGTTTCGCGAACCAACAGGAATTTCCCTCATGCCGCGACAGTCAACGCAGGAATTCTCAACCTCCCTGAACGCATTCCAAACGTCTTTATTGTTTCTTCCGCGGGGCTCGGCCACAAAGGGGATCACGTGCACTTCGACGGCGATGCTGCCAGGGAGCTGGGAAGCCGCTATGCGGCCATCCTGCTGGACTCCTGAGCAAAATCAGGCAATCATTCCGAACCCTCGAAGGAAACACCGGAGGAAATCCGGGCCTTTTCATGAAATTTCTTCTTCCAGCCTGTCTCCTGATTCTGACCCACCTTCCGATGAAGGCGGAAATTTCATCCACGGGCAGCAAGGGACGCATTACCCTGAGAGTTCAGGGATTGCCCAATTCCGCTTCGAACGAACCCCGCCAAGTAGCTGGACGGCGGGTGCTGAATGAGTTCCGGCGCCTCTATCCGAATATTGATCTCGTCCCCGCAGAGGGCTTGCAGATTCCCAACATGGTTTACGAATCCGTTACTGTAATGATGGTGATTGGAGGAATCGCTCCGGACGTTATCCGGATGAATTTTAGGAGCATCGACAGCTTCGTCCGCCAGGGCATCGTGGCACCGCTGGACGAGTTCTTTCACGAGAGACCGGAGCTTGAAAAGGAACTCTGGGACCGGATTCCTCCTCAGATCAAGCCGGTTTTGTTGCGTCCCTCACCTCTCGATAGAAGCAAAAAGCAGATTTATGGCCTGCCTGCCAGCCTGGGGGTGATGGGGCTGTTTTATAACAAAGAAGTCTTCCGGATGGCGGGGCTGCCCGACCGGCCTCCAAGAGATTGGAATGAGATGGCTGATTTTGCCCGAAAAATCAGGCTATTGGGCTCCGACTACAATGGACTGACTCTTGCCAGCGGTTCGGCCGCAAGTTGGAATCTCATGAACTTCCTCTGGTCGGCCGGAGGAGAGGCCGTGGAGGAAACAGGCCCTGATGAGTGGCGGGCCACCTTCAACAGCCCGGAGGCGGTCGAGGCCTACCTTTTCTACTATCGGCTGGTTGAGGGTGACCGCAGTGCGATCCGCATTTCGCAAAGCGCCGAGAAGAACTTTGATCGGGACAAAATCGGCATGCGATTCGCTTACGTGAATGACACGGTCGAAGATGAATCGGGAATGTGGGGCTTCGGACCGGTTCCCGCCGGACCGACCGGCTTGATAGGCTCGGAGATTAACTCCGGAATTCTTGGAATTTTCTCAGGCATCAAAGATCCTGAAAAACGCCGCGCGGCTTTTGACTATATCCGCTTCATCACCGGGGACGAGGCAGAGGAGATCACAGTCAAAACGTTTGTTGATCTCGGCTATGCCACATCGATGAACCCGGTCCTGCTGAGAAAGCACGGACTCGAAAGCGAGTTGGTTCTGGTTCCTGCCGGACTCGAAGAGAGCCTGCGAACAGCCATGGAAAACGGGAAGCCGGAACCCTATGGCAAAAACTGCACTCTTATTTACGCGGAAATGACCAACCCGCTGGACCGGATCCTTCTCAGCGGCGCGGTCGCAGAGGCTTGGAAGGCGGGAAATATGGACGAAGCCCGCCGCCTGGTGCAGGAAATTTTGGACACAGCGGTCGCGAAGACCAACGAACGCATGTTGGAATATGTGCCACCGGAGCAAATGCGCATACGCCGCATCGTCGCCGCCGTTGCGGTGGTATTGGCCCTGATATCATTCGTCGGAGTCATTCTCTATGTGTTCAAAGCGTTTTCTGAATCCGTGGACCGGATGTCACGCCCTGTGCGAAGCCGCTCGGTTCTCCCATGGATTTTCCTCATCCCTGCTCTGGGCCTGATTCTCATGTGGTCGTACCTACCGGTTGTCCGGGGGACGATCATCGCATTCCTGGATTTCAATATCCTGCTCAAGTCCCAATTTGTCGGCCTCGATAACTTTGCGAATGCGTTGTTTGACCACACATTTTGGAATGCCATGGTGGCAACCCTGCATTTTGCGGCATGGACCCTGACGCTTGGCTTCTTCACTCCCATTCTCCTGGCCTACATGCTGCACATCATTCCCAAGCAGAAAATTCTCTTCCGCACGCTGTATTATCTGCCGTCCGTCATCAGTGGAACCGCCGTGTTTTTTCTATGGTTTGAGCTGTTTTCCACTGATGGTGTGTTCAATCAAATGCTGCGACTGGTCGGTATTCCCGCCAGCCGGGCTTGGATGGACGATCCCGCGCTGGCGATGCTCACCTGCATTCTTCCCAGCCTGTGGGCCGGTGCCGGCCCCGGATGTCTGATCTATTTGGCGGCACTAAAGACCGTTCCTGAGGAGCAATTCGAGGCGGCAGAGCTCGACGGGGCGGGATTTCTTCAAAAGACAGTGCATGTGATTTACCCCGGTTTGAAGATGTTGATTCTGATCAACTTTGTCGGGGCCGTTGCGGCTGCGTT
>JBGSSC010000688.1:0-2958 GCA_041737265.1 Terrimicrobiaceae bacterium
ACGGCCGGTTTCCACGATGGCCGTGTGATCCCGGACCGCAGCAAACTCACCACCCGTCGCTGTGACGAGCATCAATCGGTAGCGCAAGGCAAAATTATCCAGCACCTCCGTCCCATCCCAGCCGAGCCGGCTCCGAATCACTCCTTCCTGCTCGATCTCATCGGCCTCCCCGAACTCTTCCACAAGCCTTTCATAGGCTTCGGCAAACCCCGGCTCCGATGATGACTCAATGCGATGGAGAATCATCTCCGGCAGTTCCGCAGAGAGGCTTTTCGCGTCTCCCGGCGCGAGGTCCGCAGGAATCATCCAAGGCTGAAGCATCCGGAAACAGGTCAGTTGCCCGTGTACTCGCCAAAGATGAGGGAGTTGTTGTCGGGATCCAGCACGCCGAACTCGCGCATCTTGGACGGCTGGGTGGCGAGTTCCTTTGCAATCTTGACGGAACGGAGGCGGAACTCCTCGCGGAGAACGTCGACCCCACTCACGTTGATGTAACAGGAAACCCTGCTTGCCGCGGTGCGCGCCTTGTCTACTGCCAAACCGATTTGCACCCCGTCGCGGGCAATGGCGACATAGTTGGGACCCGATAACGCCACGGTAAATCCCAGTTGAGAGACATAGAAAGCGGTCGCCCGCCGGAGGTCGGTGACGGTAAGGGTCGGCGTGATTTTCAGGAGCTGGGCCTGAATGATCATGGCTGTTTCGGGGACAACGGCCTGTTCGACTTGCGGAGTGGCCCCGGGCTCGAACATCCCCGGTGCAGGGCTCGCCGGCTTTTCCTGAGCAGGTGCGCTTGCGGTGAATCCAAGGGACATGAGGAGGGTCGGAAGCATGCGTCGAATCATGGCGATATGGTGGAATCCGCCGCGCGGGACGCAAGGAGAAAAATAATTCCCTGAAATTTGTTCTTGCCCGCAGCCCTCTCATCCGCGAAGAAACACACGGCGATACCCCTGCAAGGGGTCAAAGCCGATTTTTTCACCACCAACCATGCAGTTCAACAATTTCGGAATCTGATTCATGCCCGGCATGATCAACAATTTCCTTTTCCCGGTTTCGGTGGTCTCTCGCGGATGATGGTTCGAAGCAAGAACGCAAGTACTTTTGGGGGGTTCGTCCATTAACGCCAAAGACATCCGCGTCAATGAGCGCATCCGTGCGCGCGAAGTGCGCGTGATCAACGGCGTTTCCAACGAGCAGTTGGGAGTGCTCCGCATTGAGGAGGCAATCAGCAAGGCCCGCAGCCTCGGGCTGGATCTCATCGAAGTGGCTCCCAATGCCCAGCCGCCCGTTTGCCGCATTCAGTCCTTCGGCAAATTCCGTTACGACCTTTCCAAGCAGGACAAGGAAAAGAAAAATACCGCCGGCCGGGTCAAGGAAGTCAAATTCAGGGTCAATATCGACGAGCACGATTATCTCACAAAGATCCGTCATGCGGAGGAATTCCTCGACAAGGGCAACAAGGTCAAAGTGCACCTTCAATTCCGCGGACGTGAGATGGCCCACCAGGAACTGGGAATGGAAGTCGTCCAGCGCGTACGCCTGGACCTCGCCACCATGGCCCACGTGGACATGGAGCCGAAACTCGTCGGTCGCGCGATCGGGATGACTCTTTCTCCTCTGCCGGCCTCGAAGCGAAAACGAAAATTCTCCAAGCGCGGCGATGTTGTTCCTCCCGAAGAGCCCGGGAACGAGCCGGGGGAATGAACAGTCGCAGGCTCCTTCTGTTTGATATTGACGGCACGTTGATTACTTCCGGGGGAGCGGGAGAGGGAGCCCTGAAAGATGCCGTCAAGGCGCGTTTCGGAAGGGATGAGGACCTGGAGGGAGTTCCTCTGGCCGGACGTACCGACTCGCTGATTGCCCGGACGATCCTCGAGAAAAACGGGCTTCCCGCAACACCGGAAAACGCGGCCGCGCTGCTTGATTCCTATTTGCATTTTCTGGGTGAACGCATGCCACGGCACGAAGGCCGCCTGCTTCCCGGGATGCTCGAACTCCTCGGAACCCTGAGCAACAACCCGGCCTGCGTGCTGGCATTGCTGACCGGCAACATCGCCCGGGGTGCACAGATCAAACTCGCACACTTCGGAGTCTGGGATTTTTTCAAGTTTGGCGCCTTTGCAGACGACCATCACGACCGCAACGAACTCGGCCATTTCGCGCGCACAAGGGCCCGGGAGGCCCATGGTGAGGACTTCCCCCCGGAGCGCATCTACGTGATCGGGGACACCCCGAGGGACATTGAGTGCGGAAAGGCCATCAACGCAAAGACGGTGGCCATTGCGACAGGAAACTACAGCGAAGCGGAATTGGCACAACACTCGCCGGATTTTGTCTTTCGGGATTTCTCAGATCAGCAGGCGGTGCTGGCGGCACTGCTCGACTGAAGTTACCCGGCGAAGCCGGTTTCAAGGGTTGGGTGAGAGCAAAGGGTCCTGGGGAGGAACGGGTGCCATCGCCGCCGGATTAAAATAATTTGCTGCGCAAAATGGGGCAGAACAATGACGTAGCCACCATGGTAGAAAAGCCATAAAGCCTCATGAAAACGCCAGGGGGTCTCACGCCAACACCCGCGCGATAGCGCAATTGCTCATTGGGCAACTCGAAAATGTCGCCGGGACCCAGGCGGCAGAGAATTCCGAATCACCTATCGACAACCTTCCGGGGGACAGGACACTAACCGCCGGCCTTCTGAATGGCCTCGGCAATCGCATCCAGTTTTTCTGAAGCACGATCGCCGGTTTGGAGCCGGCTGCGGACGTTGTCGACCTCGGGTGCAAGCTTCTGCGCATCCGCAGGATTTTTTATGAGATCGACCTTGCGCTGGAGATCAAGCACGAGCTTGGCATCCGCCTCGTAGATCGCTGCGAGCTTCTGGTAGGACAAGATCCAATTTTCGGGCGGGGATTTTTTGGCGCTGACGAAGGAACGGAGAAACGGGCTTGCGGCCTTGAT
>JBGSSC010000737.1:0-3052 GCA_041737265.1 Terrimicrobiaceae bacterium
TGATGGCTATCGCGGCGAAACGCCGGTTGTAAAAGCGCATGAATCTCCCGACCAAACGGTCGATTGGACCAATGAACGGCAGACACCACAGGTCATCACCCCCCTTTCCGGTCAGAGAGGACCGGCCCGGTCCGAGGAAAAAGAGCCCGATGTCGAGGAGGTAAGCGGCAGACATCAACTGCGCATCACCAAGGTAATAGTACTTGTCCTTGTAAAGAGCTTCGAACCACGTGTGGTAAGACTCAACCCAATTGGCGTTGAGTTTGTCGAGCGATACGCTCTCACCCCGGTGTTCGCGCGAGATCCGGGCAAAGGCCATCCGCGCAGTCCAGGAACAATAGTCCATCCCCGGGCTGTAAAGAGGATCAATAAAGCCGGCGGCGTCACCCACCAGTTGCCAGTTTGCCCCTGCAACGGCAGATGAAAAATATGGCAGGGGTGCCCGGGCCTTGACGTCCCCCTCCACGGGTTCGGCGTCGGCAAAAAATTCGCGGCCAACCGGATTCTCGAGCAGATGGGCCTTGAGGCGCGCGGCAGGTGTTGGCCCCTGGGGAGGAGTGAAGAGCCTCGTATCGTAAACCAGTCCGGCGCTGAAATCTCCGCCCCGCAACGGGATGATCCAACACCACCACCCGTAACCGACCAGATGGTTGGTGGCTGCAGCGCGACTCGTGAGCGCTGTCCCGCCGTAGCGCGCATAGCGCTTGCGGACTTCGTGACCATCCCAATCCTCCACTCCGCGAAAGCGCGCCCAGAGGGCGGCTGTCGGATGCTCGGGAAGCCGGTTGAAAAGCCCAAGCTTCCTGGCGAGGAAGGCGGAAGGACCGCTCGCATCCACCAGCCACCGGCAACGAACCGTCCGGGTTTCCCCTTCAAAGTCGACCTCCAAAGTGGCTCCCTTCGCATCAGAAACATCCGCACCGCGCACCTCCGCCGGACGCCAAACTTCCGCACCTTCAGCCCCGGCGGTTGCCAGCAGGTGCTCATCAAATTTCGCGCGGTCGAGTTGATAGGCGGGGTAATGGGACTGAAGGGCCGCTCCGATCTCCACGGTTTCATCGAAGGGCGTTTCCGGCCCCCCGGTAAACCACATCCTCAAACTCTGCTTGGCAAGGTGTTCATGAGTCAGATGCTTTGCAAGGGACATCCTGCGATGAAAAAACTCTCCACTGACTTCGGTGGTGGCCTCTCCGACTTTGCGGTCAAACTGCGGAGCCTTCTCAATCAGAAGGATTTTGAGTTCGGGGTGCTCCCTGCGCAGCAAAAGCGCCGTGCAGGAGCCGCAGAGCGCTCCTCCGATAATGGCAACGTCACATTCCATGTTCCTCCATCAATCCACCCTGCAGGAGCCGAACGCAAGAACTTACCCAGCAGCCTGTCGAACTCGGGGTGGAACGGCCCATTGATATCAGAAAATCCAGAGAGAAATGGAATCAGCCACCTCGACAGGCTGTTAAAATCGGCACGTCGTGCCGATAGAAGGCAATCCAGAGCTATTGACATTCCGCGAAGCGGAATTTTTAGCAGGATGTCGGGAACAGGGGCCGCCATCCTCTCATAACTTGAAAGAATAGTAGGTGCAGGCCTGTTCACAAGTCCGACAGCCTGCTATCCCTTCGAATATTTGGCGAGCTTGGCGGACAGGTCAGTGCGCTTGAATGGCTTGGAAAGAAAGTCGTCCATGCCTGCAGCAACACACCGGTCGAGGTCGCCGGGCATCACATTTGCGGTAAGTGCGATAATCGGAACCCGGGTTCCTGATTCCCTCGCCCGGATCGTTTCGGTGGCCTCCAGGCCGTTCATGACCGGCATGGACATATCCATGAGGATGGCAAAAAACTTTCCAGGCACGAACGCATTGATGGCTTGGGATCCATCAACCGCAAACTCGGTCCTGAAACCGAGATTATGGAGCATTTTGCCGGCCAGCGCAGCGCTGAACTTGTCGTCATCAGCAACGAGCACCAAGTCGCCCGAAGTCTGTGGGGAAGCCGGGGTGGAGGGATCCGGTGCGGAACGGGAGGGAGAACAGGGTGAGATTCGCATCGGCAGATGAAGGGTGAAAGTGCTGCCTTTGTCCGGGGTGGAGGCGACGGTGATCGAGCCTCCCATGGCTTCAGCAAGGCGCTTCGAGATGGCCAACCCGAGCCCGGTGCCGCCAAACCGGCGGCTGCTCGTTGCATCGGCCTGCGTGAACGGCTTGAACAGCTTGCCGAGTGTTTCAGGAGAAATCCCGATGCCCGTGTCTTCGACCGAGAAATCCAGGAAACAACTCTCCGTGGAAGGGGCAATGCGGAGGAAAATCGATCCGCTTTGGGTGAATTTGAGGGAGTTCCCGAGAAGGTTGATGAGGATCTGCAGGATTCGCCGGCCGTCCCCGATGATTTGTTCGGGCATGTCTGGTGCCAGTTCACAGCAAAATCCGATTCCTTTTTCAGCGGCAGCCTGGCGGATCGTGATTTCCGCCGATTCCACAAGTTCAACAAGGGCGAACGGGGCCTCTTGAATTGCCAGAGATCCGTGTTCAATGCTGGAGAAGTCGAGGATGTCATTGACGACGGCAAGGAGATGTTCGCCACTGCTGCTGATGGCTTGTGCGAAGGATTTTTGTTCCTCATTGAGGTAGGAATCGGACAGAAGCTCAGCGAATCCGAGCACACCGTTCAAAGGGGTGCGCAATTCGTGGCTCATTACGCCAAGGAACTCGCTCTTTGCAGCTGCTGCCGCCTCTGCGCGGCGGACCGCAGCAGCCAGCCGGTCCTGCATAAGTTTTCTCTCAGTAATGTCCTCCTTGATCGCGATATAATGAAGGATTTCTTTCTTTTCGTTTTGAACCGGTGAAATCGTTGCCGACTCCCAGTAGAGAGAACCGTCTTTGCGTTTGTTATGGAACTCGCCCCTCCAGATTTTTCCGGAGGTGATCGTCGACCAGAGATTGTGGTAAAAATCTTCAGGGTGCTGGCCTGAGCGTAAGAATCGGACATTTTGGCCCAGCGATTCCTCCGCCGTGTAGCCCGAGGATTTGTTCATGGCGGGATTCGCATATTCCAGG
>JBGSSC010000105.1:0-3570 GCA_041737265.1 Terrimicrobiaceae bacterium
GGCGGTACGCCCGCGTGTCGAGGCCTGCCTTGCCCGCATCACCGGAGGTCAGATGAACACTCTTGCCGAGTATGGAATTGTCGAAAACGAAAGAAGCTTTCTGGTCCATGGCCCGGTGACTCTTCGTTTTGAAACCGGAGATCTACAAATCGGACTGCTGGGAAGTCCAGTGCGGATCGCCGCGACAGACATGCGGCGGGCGAAAATCGAAACCACGGCTACCCGGTGCCTTACCGTCGAGAATGCGGCAATGTTACACGAGTTGGCAAAGTCGGGGAGTGGAACCCTTCTTGCAAGCAGTGGCAGCGAGGGCGGATTTGCAAACTCGGCGGTTTTAGCTTTTCTTCAGGCCCTCGATTCAAACATCGAGCTCTGGCATTTTGGCGATTCCGATCCGAAGGGTTTCGACATTCTGCGGGATCTGCGGGAGCGAAGCGGCCGGGAAATCCGCTCTTTGCACATGAAGTTCCGTTCCACCGGGAATCTTCAACATTCGCTTGATGCGGTTGATCACGGTGCGATCGACAGGCTCATTTCATCAAAGTTCCTTACTTCCATGGAGAAGGCCGAGCTGACCAAGCTGCGGGCGGCCGGCTTCAAAGGCGATTTTGAGCAGGAAAGCCTCGGGCAACCGGCACGGGAGTGGCCATTCTATTCCATGGACACCGCGTTCTGATTCTATTCGAAACCATCGTGTCAGGTTGGGCTTCTGGCTTTCCTTCTCCCTGCAGTTTGCTACACAAGGGCAATGGATTTCTACTCCTTAGCTGTCTCCATGGGCAACGATCCACATCACGATGAGTTGGGCGGCATCGATGTCCGCCAGAAAGCCCCATGAGACACTCGGAGGAGGTTCTGACCCTCGCCTTTGTCATATCCCGGAGGGATAATGTCGCAACCTTGCTGGAGGAGGCGAAGGAAGGGAGTGCCATCCGGTTGCTGGGCGATATCGAAAGTCTCACAAACCTGATCACCCGTCAGGATATCTCAGCAGCGCACAAGGTCGCGATTGCGGAAATCGAGCCGGGGGAGCCTGTGATCAAATATGGCCATCGCATCGGTCATGCCACCCGCAAGATCTTCATCGGGGAATGGGTTCATCTGCACAACTGTGCCAGCGATGTCGACGAACGCTCAAATACCCTGGATATCCACACCGGCGCTCCCGATGATTCCCGCACTGCTTATGAGTGAAGTCTCATGGTCCGGATTTCTTCGACCCGATGGGCGCCTTGGCATCCGCAACCTGGTCCTCGTCATTTATACGGTGGAATGCGCGCAATTTGTCGCTCACGAGATCGCCCGCAGCGAAGACGATGTTCACGTGATCGGGTTTCCGGGCTGTTATGATAACGCCTATGCAATCCGGCTGATGATGGCTCTGGCGCGTCACCCCAATGTAGGGGCTGTCCTCGCTGTGGGTCTCGGCTGCGAGTACACCCAACCGGACCGCATCGCGGAGAGTGTTCGTCTGTCCGGACGCCTTGCCGACTCGTTTTTCATCCAGCACGCGGGTGGTACGCGCGAAAGTATACAAAAAGGCAAACAGCTTGTTCGTGCCATGAAGGCGCAATCTGATCAGCAAACGCCACGGAAACGGATGTCCCTTGCGGACTTGGTGGTTGGTTGCGAATGCGGGGGATCGGACGGCACATCAGGGTTGGCCGGAAATCCGGTGGTCGGACGTTTTTTTGACCGTCTCGTGGATGCAGGGGGAACAGCGGTCTTCGAGGAGACCGTCGAGCAAATCGGACTGAGGGACATTCTCCTGGAACGCGGGGTGGACGCCAAGGCATCGGCCGAGCTCGCGGCTGCCTACGACAAAGCCGAACAATATTGCCAAAGTGTCCGGCAATGGTCCGCGTCCCCGGGAAATTTCGCCGGTGGCCTCACGACCATTGAAGAGAAAAGTCTGGGAGCTTTCGCCAAGAGCGGAACCAAACCGATCCAGGGTGTTATCAAGGTGGGTCAGTGCCCCGCACATGCGGGTCTCTGGCTTTTGGACAGTGTCCCGGATCCCCACTTCATGCAATTCGGCTACACGAACCCGAATGACTCCGAAGGCATCATGGACCTGATTTCCGCCGGTTGCCAGATCGTGCTGTTTGTCACAGGACGTGGCAGTGTGATTGGCAGTCCGGTCGCACCGCTCATCAAGATCACCGGAAATGCCCGGACCTTCCAGCATATGAAGGACGATATGGATTTTGATGCCAGTGGTGTCTTAACGGGCATGCAAAATCTGGACGGGTCGGCCGATTCCCTTATGCAACTTGTGTGCGGGGTCGCCGGTGGCCAGCTCTCCAAGCCCGAGGTTCTGGGACATCGGGAATACTTCGTCCCTTACAAGCACCAGGACACGCCCGGACTCCGCGCTGGATGCCGGGCATGACATGCCAGGCAGATTCTCGCTGATAACCACGGGGTTCAATTCGCTCCTTTCTTTCCGGATGGATTGAAGGGTGTGAAGGTTCGGCGACCCGGGGCGTGAGGGCTAAGGTTCCTGCACGGGAGAGCAGCCGGTTCCTGCTTTTAGAATTTTGCCTGGAATCTCCGTCTTTCTTGTTCGCGTGCTTTCGAGGGTGGCGAAGCACAGGGCGAGACTGGGGATATTTCTGGTTGCAGAATTCTCCGGCTCGCGATTTTCCTCAATGGCGCAGAGGAGTTCGCCCATGGCGCCTGCCATGCCGTTGGGAAACCAGGCGCCTTTGAGATTCGGCCTGCATTCTCCTTTGGCAGAATAAAACCGGACATCATGGGCCGAACAAATCGGTCCCGTGGCCCGGTAGAGTCCCTTGGTGCCGCAGACGACCAGATTTTCGATGTTACCAAACGTCGCGTGTCCGTTGAGTGATATCGTGGCTTGCGCGTTTGGATACTCTATCAGGGCGTGGCCGTTGAGTGGAGGAGAGATCAGTTGGGGGCCTGCCTGCCCCAAAGAGGCATGGACACCCAACGGCGTCTGCTCCTGAAAAATGCAGGCAATCATATCCAGCCAATGGATGGCAAAATCAAAAAGCAGAACATGGTGCAGGCGTTCGAAGTTGGTGCCCTTGATCCATGTGTGGTTCCAGGTGAGACCCATGTCGAGCGAGGTGATCTCACCCAGATATCCTCCCTTCACGAGCTCACGAAGGTAGCTGAAATAAGGAGCCCACCGGCCGTTTTGGTTGACTGCCAGCTTGAGGTTCCTTCGTTTTGCAAGCGCGGCCAACCTCTTCGCATCCGCGAGGTCGAGGGCGAATGGCTTTTGACTCAGCACGTGCTTGCCTGCCTGCAACGCATCGTCGATCTGCTGGATCCGAACCGAAGGAGGGGTTGCAATATCAACGACATCAATTTCTTTGCGGTCCAACAGGTCCCGGTGATCGGTGAAGACTTTTGCCTTTGGGTAGAATTCCCTCTGCCGCTCGCGTGCTGCCTCCTCGTGGCGATTGCAGAGCGCCACCACCTCGTAGCCCATCATGCGGTAGGCCTTGAGGTGGGTGGAGCTGATTCCCCCGCAGCCGATCAATCCGATTTTTGGACGATAGCGAACGGGCTTGCACGGACGGTAGGGGAGCCTTGGGG
>JBGSSC010000403.1:0-2800 GCA_041737265.1 Terrimicrobiaceae bacterium
AAAAGTCGGAGATTCCGAGTTCGTGCAAACACGCAAGAACCTGGGCGGCAAAGGCCTCGTTGATTTCGATCGCATCGAATGCCCCGGCCTCCATGCCAAAACGAGCGCACAATTTGCGAATGGCATGCACGGGTCCCAGCCCCATGGTTTGCGGGTCGCATCCCACCGTGCTCCAGCCGGTGATCTTTGCTAGCGGGGTCCATTTGTTGCTGATACAGGCATCTCCGCCGGCGAGCAGGATGAGGGCGGCACCATCGTTGATGCCCGAGGCATTGGCAGCGGTGACAGTGCCGTCGGGCCGGAATGCGGGGCGGAGTTGGGAGAGCTTTTCCAGCGAGGTATCCGGGCGGGCTTGCTCATCGGTGGAAAGTTCCTTCATGACAATCCGCTCGGCTGAGAAGGCACCGCGGGTATCAGCCGCGCACCAATTCCGGTGGCTTCGGAGTGCAAACTCGTCCTGAGCACCGCGGGGAATCATGAAAAGTTCCGCGAGATGTTCGGCCGTGTTTCCCATATGAGTGCTGGAGGAGGGATCGGTGAGCCCATCGCACAAAACGGAATCCACCAGCCGCACATCACCAAGTTTTTTTCCAGCGCGGCTCTCCATTGCCAGTCGGGGAGCCTGACTCATGGATTCGGTCCCTCCGCACAGCACGACCCCGGCCTCGCCTGCACGAATGGCTTGAATGCCTTGGAGAACCGACGTCATGCCCGACGCGCACATTTGATTCACCGTGAGGGCGGGCGATTCCTTGGGCAGGCCAAGCTTCAGTGCAATCTGTCGGGAGATATTCATGCCGTGACCGGCGGCAAGCACGTTCCCGAGAACGCAGAGTTCGATTTTGCCCCGATCGATACCAGAGAGTGCAGCTTCGCCCGCAGCGACAGCGAGTTCGACTGGTGAGAGCCCGGAGAGGCTGCCGAGGAAGCGACCGAAGGGCGTGCGTTTGGCAGATACGATGAAGATTTCTGAGTTGGTTTTCATTATGGTCAAGTGAAGCAATGAGGAGCCATTTCTGCTGGTGAGGCGATGAGGGGAAGAAAATCCATATGGGCCAGAATATCGCGGGAAAGATCCATGCCGGGAGCAATTTCAATCAGCTCGACCCCACCCTGGGCCAGGCGAAAAACCGCCCGCTCTGTCACATAGAGAACTTCCTGACCGTTTGCACGCGCCACGGCCGGGGAAAACGAAATTTGTTCGACGCACGATAGAAACTTCCTCGTATGGCCTTCGCGGTTGATCTGCAAGCGGCCTCCGGAGAAAGCCACTTCGAGATCGCCCGAGGTGAATGTGCCGCAGAAAACGAGCTTGCTTGCGGACTGAGCGATATTGACGAACCCGCCCACGCCCGCCACACGCGAACCGAACCGGGAGACATTCACGTTGCCTTCACCATCGATCTGGGCTGCCCCGAGTGCGGCAAAATCGAGTCCACCGCCGTCGTAAAAATCGAATTGTGACGGCTGGTCCACAATCGCCTGGGGGTATTCCGATGCTCCGAACGAGAGCCCTCCGGCTGGAATTCCACCGATGGGACCGCTCTCGACCGTCAGGGTGATCGTGTCGATCATCCGGCGTTCGGCGGCGATCCGGGCGACACCCTCAGGCATGCCGATTCCGAGGTTAACGACCATCCCGGGCAGAAGTTCGTCGCAGGCCCTGCTGGCGATTATTCTGCGGGGTCCGCAGGGCAGGCGGTTCCCGCTGAATTCCGAGTCTCCGCAAGGGGCCGGGAGCGCATACTTTTCGTTAAAATCCTCAGCAAACGTTTGCGGGTGCTCGCTTGGGTCCGCCACCACCACATGATCGACCAGAATCCCGGGAACGGCCACACTCTGGGGAACCAAAGCATGGTCCAAAATCTCTTCGACCTGCGCGATGACAATGCCACCCGAATTCCGGACTGCCTGGGCGATGGGCAGCGCTTCGCCCCGGATAACTTCCCTGTGGGTCGAGAGATTTCCGTGGCAGTCTGCAGCCGTGGCGCGGATGAGGGCGACATCCAGCGGGAAGGAATGATAGAGGAGCCACTCCCGCCCGCGCAGAGAGATTTTTTCAACAAGTGCTGGCGGCGTGCGTTCGTTCAGGCGACCGCCGCCATGTTCCGGATCGATAAAAGTGCCAAGTCCCACGCGGCTCACGCATCCCGGGCGACCGGCGGCAATATCCCGGAACAACTGGCAGATGACCCCTTGCGGGAAATTATATGCCTCGATTTCTCCGTTGACCGCCATCCGACCCAGGGCCGGCGCCAATGCCCAATGGCCTCCGATCACACGTCGAAGGAGCCCCTTGTGAGCAAGGTGGTTCAAGCCACGGGCTTTGCCATCCCCCTGGCCCGCGGCATAGACAAGCGTAAGGTCCCGCGGCAGTCCGGTCCCGTGGAAACGCCGCTCCAATGCAACAGTCAATGCCTCGGGGTGTCCGGCTCCGACAAATCCCCCGCATACCACGGTTTTTCCATCGAGAATCCGGCTTACAGCCTCGTCGGCGGTGCAGACTTTTCTTTGGACTTCCATGCTCACCGCACCGAATCACCGTTCATCTTTAGAGCCGGGCCGGAGACAGGGGATTCCGGCAATCTCCAAGGAATGCGCCAGACGCGTTAATAGAACCCATGAGACGCGTGTAGCCCAAGGGGAAACCCGCGTCAATGCCGTCAAACAAGCTTGCGCTGCAAGCAGATTGGAAAATATAAATCTTCCCCGGGAAGCAGGCGTGATTCCCAGTCAATCCAAAATCTTGCATAAACAGCACTCGGTCACCGATGCGAGCGGCTTCTGTGCCGAAAGTGTG
>JBGSSC010000108.1:0-6139 GCA_041737265.1 Terrimicrobiaceae bacterium
GCCAACCGGAGCGAACGGAATCACCGTAAGTGCTAACGGCATCATCGCCCCGGGAGCATCCGGGATTGGAAACTTGACCATCGCTCTGGGTGGAACCTCGGGCAACGTGACAATGCTCGCCGACTCGTCCTTCAAGTTTGATCTGGGAACCGCTAATGCGAACATTGGCACAATCGCCGCAGGCAGCAGCGACCTCCTTGTTCTGACCAGCGACGCCGCCGGCGACTTCGTGTTCAACAGCAACGACATTGACTTCGGAAGCACGGGGACAGGTGTTGGCTATTACAAACTGTTTGACACGGATCTTAATGCCACGACTTGGGCCAACCTGACCTACGACGGAACGACGGGATTGGTGACATCAGGACTCACTGCGAGCAATTTCACAGGCGGTCCGTCGGCAAACTTCATTGTGGGAACTGCCGGCAATGGAGGAGACCTTGGGGACATCTACCTGAACGTCATCCCCGAGCCTTCCACAGCCGCTCTGGTGCTTGGCATTGGCCTGTTGTTGGTTGGGCGTCGGCGGCCCCGTCATCATTAGCCAAATACCGCCTTATAGACAGGATGACCGTGACTGCTTTCCCATCCGCCCGTTTGACTTTCCGTTTTGGGTCGCCGCAGTGAGGGTGTTTAGAGAGAGTCATTTGCAAAAAGCAGTGCTGAAGTCACTTGATTGTTCGGGCCGCAAAGAATGAGCAATATGATTTCGTCTCCCACTTTGGAATCCCTCTGCTGCCGCAGTTTCCGGCGTCGGCTGCTGGAAAACTCGGTTGAGCCAGGGATCCGTCTCATTCTTCACCGGCACTCCCGGCAATTGGAATGGCCATACATCGACACAAAGTTCAACCCCAACACGGGCAAGGAGCTGCCGATGGAAAACCGCCAAAGGATTTATCCCTGGTTTCTTGGAAGGGGCACCGAGGCCCTGGTCCTTCACCTCGAATCCCTCGATCAATTGGAGCTTTCCTCCGATGAAAAACAATCTGCCCTGGACCTCTTCCCCCGCCTGATTGACGAAATGTCGGGAGCCATCCTCAACATTATCTCCCTCCACGGCGGAAGGTGCCCGTTTCTATTGGATCGGACCTTCGCCCTCGTTCCCGGCTCGCCTGCACCAAACCCGGAATGGACAGGAGCCGGC
Source organism: Terrimicrobiaceae bacterium (assembly GCA_041737265.1). Classification (GTDB taxonomy): domain Bacteria; phylum Verrucomicrobiota; class Verrucomicrobiia; order Chthoniobacterales; family Terrimicrobiaceae; genus JBGSSC01. The sequence goes on from JBGSSC010000108.1 coordinate 1,145, forward strand.
GACCTTTTCTGCGCCAAAGGGCTTGTGCTCAGCCATGATCCCAGGTTCAGCCAGGCCGGCCTTGAGATGCTCGGCAGGGTGGCGGACCGGGTGCAGCTGGGGCTTTTTGGACTCGAGGGCGCAAAGCTTCCCGCCCAGGGCCTCAGCCAGGGAATGCGCATGCTCTTCCTCTCGGTGCCAAGGCTCTTTGCTCTGCGAAGCGTGCCCGGGAAGGAAAAATTTTTCACCCACGCCTGCAACTTTTTAAGCTTTGTGCTGGATCACCACTGGGATCCCGCCCGCAAACGCTTCAGCGAATACATCGACCCTGACACGTTCGATCGGGGGGAGCTTTTGGATCCCGGGCACTGCACGGAATTTGTCGGGCTCGGGCTGTCAGCGATCTATGCCATGGAGCGCGACGGCAGCGGGATGGATGAGTCGCGCCGGCGGCTTTTTGCGCGCGCAAAAGGGGAGATGCCGGACATCCTGCTCAGCGCGATGCGGGCCGGATTCAACAACCGCCAAGGGGGAATGTATAAGGCGGTCAACAACCGCACAGGGGAAATCATCGACTCCGAAATGCCTTGGTGGAACCTGCCGGAAACCATGCGGGGAGCACTCTTCGCGGCTTTGGCGGCAAATGACCCGGAGAAGCGCTTGGCGTGCCTGGATGCATTCGCAAAGTGCCACAACGCCTATTTCTCCCATTACCTCAACCCGGACATGATGCTGTTCCCTTTCCAAACCAGAAGTGGGGAGAGCGGGGCTGTAATGGACACTCCACCTTCCGTGCCGGAGGGTGATCCACTCTATCACAGCAATCTCTGCTTTCTTGACATGTTGCCTTACCTCGACCCGGAAAATTCCCCCCGTCCCTTAGCTTTATGACAAAGTCCCCATTGATTGGATTGTGCGTGATGTATCCCTCCCCCGGTGTGATCGAGCGCATCGGACCGGATTGGGACTGGATCTGGATCGACCACCAGCATGGGCAGATCGGCACCTATACCGAGGTGCTTGCAATGGTCCGGGCATGCAATTTTATCGGCAGGAAGGCCTTCGTGAGGGTCGCAGGACACGATTTGTCCGCCATCTCCGTGGCACTCGACATGGCGGCTGATGGAGTCATCGTACCGCAGGTGGAAAATGCGGAGGCGGCCCGTCAACTGGTGAAGGCCGCAAAATTTCCTCCGATCGGAGACCGCTCATATGGGGGACGGCGCTGCATCGATCTCGGGGGACGCCTGTTTGTTGCAGGGGCCAACACCTCCACGGAATTGATATGCCAGATTGAATCCCCGGAGGCCGTGGAACGCGCGGAGGAAATTGCCTCCATCCCCGGAGTTGACGGGCTCTTCCTCGGTCCAGACGACTATATGCTCCGCAAGGGGCTCCCTATGGATCACCCCCGCTGTATGGAATCGCTTGGTGATGCTTTGGACAAAGTCCACAAAGCCTGCCGGAATCATGGTAAAAAGGGGATGGCCGTGGGAGTTGGCGAGGGTATCGCGGAGCGCTGCGTGGAACTGGGCTATGATTACATCGTGGGCGGGGTTGACGTTGGTTTTCTGGCCACCGCCTCCAAAGAAGCCTCCGCCGGCCTTCGTCGCAAATTTGAAGTCAGGCCACCCGAGCCTAAAGAAGGGTTGGGTTTCCACTAAGCATCGTTGGTCGCTTGAGTAAGAATGGTCTGGTCGGAAAGATCCTTTCCACCGTGCGAATATACCAGGCTTGCCGCGAGGAACCCTTTGTTGGGCAGGTTGACAAGAGAATTAACGATGTGAAAGAGCGTGGGCAGTTCCTCCCAGCTTGATTCCCGGAATTCAAACCTCCCCTCTGCGGAAAAGCGCCGGTCCACCACCAGGTCGGGATTCTCCGCCGGTGTCATCGCCGCGTAAGCGGCGTCGGCCTCGCCGGGACATCCCGTCCTCGGCATATAATTGTAATGAAAGAGCGGCCTCCGTGCAGGCGCAGGCCCATCGGCCTCACGCAGCCCCTCCAGTTCAATTTTCACGAACTCGTGGCCGAGCCAATGGCCGGTGAATTTTTTTCGATTCCCGACCCGGACCGTCTCATCAATTTCACACCAGAGCTTGGAAAACCCCAATTCCTCACGACCGCTGATGATCGGATCCGCCAGGTTCTCCCAAAGGACCGCCAGAAAATCCCCCTCGATCGCTTCCGTGCCCGTTTGAAAGGTGGCGGGAAACTTGACGCCAAGCGTTGAGTAACCACGGCCTGCAAGCCAGTCCAGATTCTTTATTTGCTGAACTTCAACCGTGACAGTTGACCCCGGCTCGAAGCAAGAGGGGAGCAACTTACGTATGGCGTCCTTCTCGGTTGCGCACGTCACCGAAGCAGTGGTTCGGCGGCTCATGCCCGGCATTCGCCGTCCGGAGCCGGGGATCTGCCGCGGGCCGGGAAACGGTCCGAATCCTATCGGCATCCGGTAATACAACGGACCCGCGCTCCACATCGAGCCGGGTGGCGCATCCGTACCGGAAGTCGCAATGGATGTCATCAATTTATTGGTAGTAGAATGGGAAAGTATGCGGCCCTCCCTCTCCGCTCAGATGCCAAAAATCAGGCCTGCCACGGATCCTGTCAAGCATCCCAGAGCCGATTCGTCTCTTAACCATGAAATCCTGTGCAAAACGCGCAAGGTTTTCCGAAACGATGCAGGGCCTGTCTCAACTCTGGCAACGCCGCTCTGTTGCCGTTAATTATGCAATGGAGGCTTGCCTTAATCAGGTCAAGTGCGTATACCGCACAGTCATGGAGATCAAAAAGCCGTATGACCAGCGCAACCACCTTGCCGGCCTGGAAAAAGGGCTGGCGGTTATCGAATGTTTTGATGCGAAGCACCAAAAGCTGACGATCGCCGAGGTGGCCCAGGCGGTTGGTCTCTCCAGGGCTGCGGCACGCCGATGCCTTCTCACCCTCACCCATCTTGGCTACACCGATTACGATGGGAAGTTCTTCCGCCTCACGGTTCACACGATGAGGCTTGGCTTTGCCTACTTGTCTTCAACGACAATGCCACAAATCCTTCAGACTTTTGTCGAGCGCCTTTCCGAAGAAACCAAGGAATCGAGTTCGGCCGCCACGTTGGATGGAAACGAGATGGTTTATGTGGCCCGGGCGGCTGTTAAGCGCATTCTTTCGATCAATGTGAACGTGGGGACCCGCCTCCCGCTTTTCTGTACCTCGCTGGGCAGAGTTTTGCTCGCCTCACTGGATCCGGCCGACGCGGAAAACCGTCTGGCCAGCGTGCCGCGACCGGAATACACCGAGCACACTATCACCAGCATTCCCAAGCTCCGCCTGCAGTTGGCTCAAGTGCGCGCCAATGGGTATTGCCTGGTCGAGGAGGAGCTTCAGCTCGGCCTCATTTCTCTGGCCCTGCCGGTATATAACTCGATGGGGCGAACGGTGGCATCGATCTGCGTGACCTCCCAGACCCATCGCACCAGTGCCAAGCAAATGCTCAAGGCCTACCTGCCCAGGTTGCTTAAGAATCAGGAAGCGCTCAGCTCCATGCTCCAATAGTCGGGGCCCTGTCGCTGGAATATCTGCTTTTGGGCAGAACTGCCCCGCTTAAACCCGGCAAAATGGCGAGCCAGACCCCTGACAAATCGGTCACAAAATCTTACCGGTAAAATCCCATTGTGGGCGGCAGACAACGCGGAGAGAATCGAATCATGACTGGACAATTGGATTTGAAAACATCATGGGGTCCCTTCTCTCCTCTTTACCTCGGAATCTCTCACATCCTCAATGCCTCGCGTGGATCCATGGCAGATTATGCCCTGTTCGTGGGACGCAAGGCGCCCGAATCGGTTGTTCTACCCGACAGCGCCTTTGATTATGTTCAGTCCATAACGGACGGCAACCGCCGGGCCATGGTGGGCGCGGTTCCTGAAGAGGTCTCTCCGGATTACTCATCCTTTTCGCTAAGGTATTATCTCGAACCCCATGGCGACACCGCGCTCGCGCGTTTCACTGTGGAATCCGGCACACGGGTGCGATGTGAATTAACATTACGCAATGTCTCCGGTGAGAAACGGGAATATTATTACGGGTTGGGGATTACAGTATCCGATACGGGCAGGAAGGTCATGTTGAAGGAGGACCTGCGCCCGTGGTGGATCCCGGCCTGTGAATATGTGAACATTCAGGCTTATCAGAAGTCTTTTGCTCTTGGATGCAGGCAATGTCTGACCCGCAGCTGCTCCTGGGGCGTCGAGGAGGAAGTTCTCGCCCAGGCATTCGGAGGATGGCCCGAAGACCGCGTGACATACCGCACGACTCTTCCCAAAGCGCTGAAGGATGGCTTTCTGTATTTCCGGTTTATCAAATATGGCAAACCCAACCCGAAGTGGGAAGTTCGTGTGAACGGGCACGTCACGGAGTTTCAATTTCACCGGACCTGGGAAATCCCCGGAGGAAGCTGGGGAAAGAACCGTGATGCCTACGAGGAATGGCGCCTCCTTCGGGTGCCGGTCGGTTCCGTACCTGAAACCGAAGTTACCGTCGAACTTCGATGCCTCGAGGCACCCGGCAATGACACGGCCCGGATCTGGCTCGATGGCATGCTATTCAGTGAAGGGCTTCTGCCGGGCGATCAGGGGGAACTTTCCCCTCCTGCCCTCGTTGAGGAGCCGGTTCGCGAGAGCGCCTTCGTCCGGTTGGAATCTTCCAACGCAAATTCCTCCACATTCGAGATATGCCTCCCGGAGGAAGAAAGGCGGAAGACAACCATCACGGTGGATCAGGAGCCGGGACGCGCCCGGGACGGTTCAGGCTCTCTCATTGCCCACTTGCGTGAGGCAAGGGAATTGCCGCCGGCAAGGGCGCTTCGCGATTCAAAAGCTGCCCCATGGGGGTTGATTGAGAGCGCTCCCATAGCCGTCCCTGCCTATGATGAGCGAACGGTTTCGTTCACGATCGGGCTGGATGAAACCAGCGCCGTGCCTGTGGCGGAAAGCCCCCGGAAATTGCCGGTGTCGTTGA
>JBGSSC010000123.1:0-3205 GCA_041737265.1 Terrimicrobiaceae bacterium
TCAACGAAGGGATCGCTCCAAAGCTTGAAAGCCAGAGAACAGAAATTCCCGTTGTCATCCGCAGTGACCTCGATCTGCTCCCCGTTGTCAGGGTTTTGACCCCTTGCAGGTTCGATGTCGAGAGGGCCGGGCAGGTAGTCAACAACGGCATCGACCAGGTATTGGACACCCTTGTTTTTGAAGGCGGAACCACCGGCCACAGGAACAAACTTGTTGGCAATGGTCTGACGCCGGATCGCTGCTTTGAGCTGCTGCTTGGAAATGGGCTTTTCTTCGAGGAAGAGCATCCCGATTTCCTCGTCCAGATCGCACATCTGTTCGACGAGGTCCTGGTAAGCGGCCTCGGCCAGCTCCTTGTGGTCGGCCGGAATCTCTTCAACGGTGTACACCGAACCCATCGTGTTGTCGTCGGCATACATGATGGCCTTCTGGTTGAGCACGTCGATCTGCCCTTTGAGGTAGTCCTCGCGGCCAAGCGGAATCAAAACAGGCCATGCGTTGGCACCGAGTTTGGTGCGCATGCTGTCCACGGCCGCATTGAAGTCGGCACCCGTGCGGTCCATCTTGTTGACGAACGCAATGCGGGGAACCCCGTATTTGGTGGCCTGCCGCCATACCGTTTCCGACTGCGGCTGCACGCCCGCAACTCCGCAAAATACGGCAATAGCCCCGTCAAGGACCCGGAGCGAACGCTCGACCTCGGCAGTGAAATCCACGTGACCGGGAGTATCGATAATATTCACCCGCATTTTGATATCCTCGTAGGCCTTGTAAATCCCTTCCTCCTTGCGCTGCACCCACGAGCAGGTGGTTGCGGCCGAGGTGATCGTGATTCCGCGCTCCCGTTCCTGCTCCATCCAGTCGGTAACTGTTGTGCCCTCATGCACCTCGCCGATCTTGTGGATCATGCCGGTGTAGAAAAGAATCCGCTCGGTGAGCGTGGTTTTTCCGGCGTCGATGTGTGCTGCGATGCCGATGTTGCGGGTGCGCTCCAGTGGGAAGGCGCGGTTTGGAGAGTTAGGATTGGTGCTCATGCGTTTCGTCGTGCCCTGTCGGGCTTTGTGGTATTGACGCGGGGCCGGAAAACTTTTTTCCAGCAGTCCACGCGGAACCGGAAAGGCTATGACTCCTCCCGTTGCGCGCAAGAAGAAAGTTTTATGATTTCGACTTCGCCGGGGCTTTTTTCAGGGGGCGGGACACGATCCGCACCGGTTTCCGGAGCTTGTCCGACTCGAAACAGGCGTCCAAAATGCCCTGAATTTCAGCTCCGCGATCGAAATCCGGATCGCCCCCGCCGCCCGAACGAATGGCAGAGATGAACCGGCTGTAGGTCTGCGGCACGGATTTGCAACGAACTTCCTTCCATTCCCCTTTGTCAAGCAGAGCGCCGCTGCAGATGCGGAATGAGTCCGTGGAGAGATCCGAATCCATCGAAATCGTTCCCAGGGTACCGCTGATTTTCAGCGAGAGGCGGTTGGCGTGGCCGCCGCACCAACGGGTTGTGTGGATCACGCCGAGCGCCCCGTTTGCAAACTCGACGTTCAGAGTGGCCGAATCGTTGGCATCGAGAGGATATTCCCCGATGCGGTTGCCCGGGGCCTTGGGGAAGGCCTTGAGGCGGCAATAAACTTCGCGAAGCGGTCCCACCGGATAGGTTGCATAGTCGAGGATGTGAACCCCCACATCTCCCAGAACCCCTTTGCTCCCGTGCTTTGTGGAAAGTCTCCAAAGCCATGTGGGGGTCGTCCTCCACTCACCCCATGTGTTGCTCACAAGCCATGCCTGAAGGTAACTCGCTTCGAGGTGTCGGATTTCCCCGATCACGCCCTTCCGGATTGCAATCGCGGCTCCTTCGATGCAGGACCAGTTGCGGTACGAAAAGTTAACCATGTTCACCACGCGCGCCTTTTTGGCAGCAGATGCCATCGCCCGCGCATCGGACTCCGAAAGGGCCAGGGGCTTCTCGCAGAGCACGTGCTTCCCGGCCCGCAGGCAGGCAATCGAAACCGGCATGTGGGCCACGTCAGGCGTCACCACACTCACCGCATCAAAGTCACATCCGGAGAGCATCTCATCGAGGCTGCCATAGGCCCCCGGAATCCCGTGCCGGTCCGCAAAGTTCTTTGCGCGGGACGCGTCAACATCACAGGCGCCGACCAGCTGGCAACCCGGGATCTTGGAATATGCGGCCGCGTGCATGTTGGCCATGCCTCCGGTTCCCACGATGGCAACTTTTACCGCCGCCTTGCCTGACTTTTTAGTGCTCATAAATGATTGGTCTGAATGGTCGAGGCACTGGGAATGAGTGCTTCATCTTCCGCGTAGCGGAAATTTAGCAGCCTGTCTGGAAGAGGGCTTCCTTTTGAGCAAAAATTATCAAGGAGGGAAGTCGCTTTCATCTCAAATCCGACAGGCTGCTAGCGGAACCCGGCTTTCGGCCGTTCGGAAGCCGCTTCATCAAGAGGAAGGGGTTCGAGAGGAGGCGTATTCGGGCAGTCGTCGGGAATGCAGACGGTCGGGCGGGCCCAGCGGACTCCATTGGCAATAACCTTCTGCACCTCGGCCTGATGGTAGGTCGGATAGGTCTCGTGGCCCGGACGGAAATAAAACACCTTCCCGTTCCCTCTCCGCCACGTTGCACCGCTCCGGAACACCTCACCTCCCGTGAACCACGAAATAAAGATCAGCTCATCGGGCTCCGGAATTCCGAAGGGTTCGCCATACATTTCCTCGGCGGGAATTTCAAAATACTCGCCGATCCCTTCCGCGATGGGGTGAGATGGGGACACTGTCCAAATCCGCTCCTTGTCCGTGGACTCCCGCCATTTCAAGGAGCACGTCGTCCCCATCAGCGCCTTGAAAAGCTTGGCGTAGTGGCCGGAGTGAAGGACCACAAGTCCCATCCCCTCAAGAACGCGTCGTTTTGCCTGGGCCACCACCTCATCGGACACCTCGCCGTGGGCCATGTGCCCCCACCATACAAGGACATCTGTTTCGTCCAACACATCCCCACCCAAACCGTGCGAGGGTTGATCAAGTGAGGCGGTGTGCACGGAGAGCGCCGGGTCGGCCCGCAAAAAGCCGGCAATCGTCTCGTGCATGCCATCCGGATAAATCTCCGCAACCTTCGGATTCTTCTTTTCGTGCTGATACTCTCCCCAAACCGTTACCTTGAGCTTGCTGTCCATAAGATCTTGCTCGATAC
>JBGSSC010000131.1:0-17752 GCA_041737265.1 Terrimicrobiaceae bacterium
CCCCTGTGCTCCAACTCCACGTGCACGATTTCCTTTTCCCCACTCTCACTCCCCACGTACCGATACCCTCTTATTCCTATTTTCATTGCTCCCATCTTGCTCCTTTTCTTCCCTCATCCCCATTGTTTGATGGAGAGCCAGAAATCGGCATTGTCCTGGAGAAGCAGGTTTTGTTGTGGGTAACAGATTGCGCAGGAGAGGCATTTGCCCACTGTTAGACCCACGGCTATAGCTTACCCAGTGTTGGTCCCTAACTCCTCTGAAGCGCAACCAGCCGAACTTCCGCCCCCCACGCGGAAAGAGTTGCTGAGCTATTCCGCCGGCACGGCCACGACCAACCTCGCGTTCGGAATGGTGAATGGGCTGAAGCTGCCCGTTTTTAACATGGTTCTGGGGCTGAATCCCGGCTGGCTCGGAATGGTGGCAGCCATCGCGCGAATCTGGGATGCGTTTACTGATCCCGTGATGGGTTATATCAGTGACCGAACGCAATCTCGGTGGGGGCGGCGGCGCCCGTATATTCTCTTGGGAGCAGTGCTTTTGGCTCTTGTTTGCACAGGATTTTACTGGATGGATCCCGCATGGTCGAAGGGGGCCATCTTTGCGTGGTTCTTTGTGCTAAGCCTCACGCTCTTTACAGCCTCAACGGTCTATTTGGTCCCCTACATGGCACTTGGCATAGAAATGGCGACCGACTACCACCAACGCACGCGGGTTGTCGCATACCGGAGCTTTATTGATAAGGTTATAGGTGTTGTAAACCAGTGGATGTTTCGCTTTATCGAGTTGTTTCCATCGTCGCTGCTCGGCGCAAAGGTGCTCGGGGTTCTGGTTGGCGTCCTGGGTCTCGGAGCCACTGTCGCGATGCTCTCCACTGCCAAAGAGCGGCGGACAATCATCAGCCAGGCACAAAGAAGCGAGTCCCTTCTCAAATCTGCCTCCAACGTACTCTCAAACAAAGTGTATCTGCGTTTGCTGGCGATTTGGGTCATTCTCACCCTCAATCAAGGCTTTTTCCAAGCCCTTGGGCTCTATCTCAACGTATATTATGTTTACGGTGGTGACAAGGCCAAGGGTGCCACGCTTTCAGGAACGGTTGGAACGCTTGGATTTTTCCTGTCGATGCTTGCGATCCCTGCAACGACATGGCTCTGCCGTCGGTTGGGAAAACACGTCGCTCTCAAGCTGGCAATCTGGCTCTACATTGCCGGAAGCCTGCTTAAATGGGTCTGCATTGACCCGGCGCACCCATGGCTCCAGCTGATTCTCCCCTTCTTTTTCGGAATCGGGATTTCCTCGATCTACCTCGTGATGTCAGCGATGCAAGCGGACATCGTGGACCACGACGAGCTCGAGCATGGAGGCCGCCGTGAGGGAATGTTCAGCGCGGTGGGAGGATGGGTCATGAAGCTGGGCATGGCCCTGGCTCTGGCGATCTCTGGATGGATCATCGTGTTTACCGGTTTTCATGCCGAGCTGGGTGGTGCCCAGGCGCCGGAGGTGTTTTGGCGCATGCGGGTGATGTTCAGCTTCGTGCCGGTGGTCGGTTGCATCCTAGCTCTCTTCTGCCTGCGGAACTACCCGCTCACGGAGGCACGCCTTGCGGAAATCCATGTGGAGCTGGCGCAACGGAGGACGGCAGCATGAGAGCAAATACTTTGCAGGGAGGATAGGGAAACGCCGGACGGCGCGGCTCCAAATTCCGATACTGCAAGCTTCCCTCAACCTTCGCTAATGTACCTGCGCCAAAGTGGGATCTGCTGCCTCGGATAACGTCGTTGCTATCACAAGGTTTGAAATGGTTGCTTGATGCGTCGATGCCTCGAAGCAGAAGGCCTCGACCGTCCCGGACAATCCCCCTTCTACAACCATGTAAGGCGCATCCTCAGAAACGTCTTCGCCAACCCAGAGCCTTAAATCACCGGTAGAGTCTCCGCCGACAACCACACGGTATTTCGTCCCGGCTTGGAGGTTGAAGATTTTGGGTTTGCCTCCACCTCCGGTGGACCGCACGCTCAGCCCGTATTCGCCGCTGCCCTTGGCCTTGCTGGCCACCGCGAGACCTGCACGCAAGTAGTCTCCAATCAAAAAGACAGCGACGGTACCTGCCCGGGAATCCCCCCCTTGCAATACCAGATCAAAACCATAGTAGGCCGTCTTTTGTTGGCCAAAGGGGGGAGCTTTTACGCGGCCCCCCTGCCCACTTAGGATCAAGGTTTTGCCCGCAACCTCAAAAGATCCCGGTTGCTCATTTGCCAGCACCCACCCATTTTGCCCCGCTAGTGCTCCCGGCTCAAAATCGGAAAAGTCGGTGGCGTAAAGCACATCGGCGACTAATCTCGGGCCGGGAATAGCCAGCACAAGCAGAAGGGAAAAAACAGCACGCGCAAACATAGAAGGCAGGGGGTGGAAGTTAGTATCTTCGAAAATTGGAACTCAAATGCAAGTCGCTCCACGCGCAATCTGTTACTCGCAAACGGGGCCATGGTGAGATTCAGGAATGGGAGCAACTCATTGCGCAGAGGATCCCTTGCGACGTCTTGAGCGGCTCGCCAAAGTAGCGGCGCCTCAAAAGACTATGTGTCGCATTACCCCCTGCTGCCTGTTGAGCGTTCTTCTCCTGTGTTGCGCCCCGGCGTTTGCGCTGGAGAACTTCCCGCCCGTGGGCATGGCCGCCACGGACCACGAACTGGTCATTCCCATCGAAGTGCAGAGCGTTGTGTCCTCCCCGGCCTCCATCACGTTCAAGATTCACAAGACTACCTATGCGCTGGACGTCTACCGCAAGAACCCCGACTCCATAGTGTGGGGCAACGTTCGTGCCACCATCCCCGCCGGCACCACCACATGGACCGATAGCACCGTGGTCGCCGGCACGCTCTACGAATACCGGTTCCATGCCCAGGGAGTCCCTGCCGTCACGGACATCGACGGTTTTTCCACCTCCAACAATCTTTACGCCCGCACTCACCTGCTCGCTGGCGTGGATGTGGACCGCACAGGCGAGCGTGGGCGCGTGGTGCTTGTCATGCCGACCTCAATCCAGACTCCTCTTGCCCCCGAGATTGATCGCTTCAAACGCGATTTGGCCGGCGACGGCTGGATCGTCCACGACGTGCTAACGCCCGACGGGCGCAACGATTGGACAGATTCTCAGGACGGGTATCATGTGCAGGTCCGTGCTGACATTTCCGCCATCTACAACACCTACCCAAGCGAAGTGAAAAATGTCATTATCCTTGGACGCGTGCCACAGCCTCGTTCAGGATTGCGCGTGGCCTGGGCACCCGATGGTCACGGCGATCTCGGTGCTGTGGCCGCCGATTGTTATTACGCCGACGTCAACAACACGTGGACCGACACCGGCACGATATCGGTCGCCTATGCCAACGAAGCGGGCTCGGTTCGTTCCCCATGGTTTAACAACCCCGGAGACGGACGCTTTGATCAGTCACACTTCCGCAGCCTTACCGAAGCCTTCGAGATGGGCTGGGGTCGCATTGATTTTCGCGGCAGCGTCAACGGCGGATACGAGATCGGGGCATTGCGTGACTACCTCAACAAAGTTCACGACTACAAGCACGCCCAGAACGGCTTCAAGCCCGGCCGCCGGTCGCTAATGATTGACGGCGGTTCGCTCTTCAAGCACGTCCAGGAGGAGTTCTGGAAAAACATCACCCAGCTTTCGGGCTTGGCCAACGTTGATTACATCACTGGCACCAGCCTGCCCAGCGTCGCCTGGCAACCGGAGGCCCAATACACTGCTGAAAACGGTCCCTACCTCTACAGCTTCACTGCAGGCAACGAGCCGAACAAAAACTCCAACATGGCCCGCGCCGTGTTCTGGACGGGCACAAAAAGCCACATGGCGTATTGGGATTTTTCCTCGTGGATGCGTGAGCGTATCGCTGAGCCTGATTCGTGGGCGCTGAGTTGGACTTCAATCCCGGCCCGCGGTCGCTACGTTTATCACAAGATGGCTTTGGGTGGCACCATCGGCGACATGATGCGTGCCACCATCAACAACCAAGACAACGAGACCGGCCTCTACGGCTCCGCCGTGCGCAACTACATCAATGGCGCGTGGACGGTACAAAATCCCTCCACTGCACCCCAGGACTATTCCGGCTTCACGTTCATGGGGCACATGGGCGACCCCACTCTCCGTGACCAGATGATCGAGTCGCCTGCATGGGTTCGCGGTCGCCTGCAAAGCGCCGGAGCGCAGGTTGCTATCGAGTGGCTGGCTTCGCCGGATGCCACCCACGGTTACGATGTCTATTCGGCCCCTGCCGCATACGGCCCCTTTACCATGCGCACCAGCTCACCCGTGCACGTCAACGCCACCACCGGCGAACGCTCGTGGACCGACACCTCGCCACCATCCGATCCCGTTTTCTATATGGTGCGTGTGCGCAAACTCGAGCACACACCTTCGGGTAGTTTCTTCAACGCGTCAGTCGGCCGCATCACCGAGGTAGATCGCACGCCGGCTACCTTTGCAATCGCCACGACCGTGCTGCCGACTGCCTACCTCTCGTCCGTTTACAACTTCCAGCTTGCGACCACCGGCGGCAACCCGCCTGCAGCCTGGTCCATCATTTCGGGCAGCCTCCCCACCGGCATCACCGTGAGCGCCTCGGGTTTGATCTCCGGCACGCCGACCAACGCGGGTTCCTACCCGATCACGGTCCGCACGGTCGATCTCCAGGGGGCAGCAGTCACCCGCGCGCTCACTCTCACGGTGGACATGTTTTATACTTGGTCGCCGGTCACGAACGGCACCATGAACGCTGCTCCGAGCGCCTCCGGCAGCTTCAATCAAACGACCATTAACACCTGGTATTACGTGGCCGCCCCCAACACCCAGTGGGACTATGACAGCACAAATAAGTGGGCCTCCACCGACACCTTCAATCGCACCGGGGCCCAGCCCGGCATCGGTTACGTCATTCCCGACAACAAAGCCAAAACCGGCGCCGTCGCGTTCCGTTTCAGCGTTAAGAATACCGATGGCAATGGCACGCCCAACCGCCTCGACTACCGCGTCTATGGCATTAACGGAACGTTCTCATGGGATTTTTGGAACTTTGGCTCCAACCCCACCGGGACCGCGACGCTCCTGCACATCAGCTCAGTGGCGGGCAGTTTTGACTGGACCACGTTCGAAACCCCCGCTCTGCCCGTCGCTGCGGGTTACGATTACTACGTGATCCGCTACATGCCGAGCAATGTCCTGTCCTCCGAGGGCGACTTCATGGGCCTCGACAACCTCGCCTGGTCCACCGCCCAACCCCCTCCGGTCTTTTATGACGTCGCGTTCAGCGCCGGTCCCAAAGGCTCGCTCACCGGCACCCTCACGCAGACTGTGGTTGGCAGCGGCAGCACCAGCCCGGTCACCGCCGTGCCCGCCAACGGCTACGAACTCGCCAACTGGACTTGGACCGGCGGAGGCACCTCGACCGCCAACCCACTGACGATCCCCAGCATCTCCGCCAACCTCAGCGTCACGGCCAACTTCCATGTCTTTAACAACCCGCCAAGTTCCTTCATCACCTTGCCGGCAAACAACGCGACCTATCCACAAGGTTACGCCGTGCCGTTTACCGGGATGGGAATCGATGCGGAGGATGGCACCATCGCCTCCGCCACGTGGACCTCCTCGATCAATGGTGCCTTCACTCTGACCGGTGGCACGCACGCATTGCTATCGCCAGGCACTCACACCATTACCCGCACCATCACCGACTCGGGTGGCAAGACCGCTTCGGCCACGCGCACGCTCACCATCCTCGCCGACACCGTGCTCGCGGCGGTTGCGGATGCATTTGTTCGCAGTGACGTCACCAACGCAGATTCCAATTTCGGAACCAACACCACTCTGCGTGTTCGTGCCACGGAAGGCTCAAACTCCTATCTGCGCTTCGATCTCGCCAGCCTCTCGGCTCCGATCGGCTTAGCCAAACTGCGTCTGACTACTGCGAATTCCAACACGGGGAATGTCAGCGTGATCAGTGTTGCCGATGACGCTTGGGGTGAATCGACGATCACCTTTAACAACCGGCCTGCCTCCAGCGGCGTCCTTGGGTCCCTCGCGATCAACGAAGCAGTTACGGCCACAGGTTACGAGATCGACGTCACGGATTACATCAACGCCCAGATCGCCGGCAATAAACTCGCGAGCCTCCATATTTCTCCGGGCGCAGGCTTCATACTTTTTCATTCCAAAGAGGCCAGCACCGCGTCCCGCCGCCCGCAGCTACGCATCAACGTTGCACCACAACAAGATCTTTTCGCAACTTGGACGGCCGGGCTCATGGGTGACAGTGCCTTGCCAGACACTGACCTGCTTGGCGACGGCATGAGCAACCTGCTTCGCTACGCACTTGGTGGCACACCCACCACCCCGGCCTCCGTGCTCCGGCCTGGCGTTGCAGTCGCCTCGGTCGAGAGTTCCCCACGTCTCAGCATCTCCTTCGACCGCGTGGCTGACTCTGCCCTCATTTATCAGGTCTGGGCGAGTACGGACCTTGTAGATTGGGGCATCACCCCAGTGTGGTCTTCAACCGGCGGACAAAACAATGCCGGTGAGGTTGTTGTGATCGACCCGATTCCTTTATCCGATAATCCGCGCCGATTCCTCCGACTTGAAGTGATGAGGGAGTGATTCGCTCTTGCTCCGCATCTCTCGCATGGAAGTATGTCGCTTAGAAGAGGGGACTGGCGGATGTCGGTTACTGGTTTTTTGGGTCTCGCACACTCCAGCGATCGAATTCGGCGGCTTCATCACGGGTGAGTTGCTGCACGGAGCCTGCATAAGTTACCACGCAGACTTTGCCATTGTTGCGAAAGGCCGGAGCGGCGGGCCGGGAGTTGGCTTCCCCCTTGTCGAACTTCTCCTCCCAATGGGAAATAAGATTCACGTTATTGTCCGTGTGGGCAACCATCCAATCGTTGGACTCCGCAAAGGCAATCATGCGGGCCGGGTTCTTGATCTCCGAGTTGCGAAAGCCCATGCGCCCGCTGTTTCCCAAGGCTGGTGCAGGTGCAAAGATGAGATCCGTTTTATTGATACCGATGGTTTGGCGTCCGTCGGTGTAGAGCGTACCGCCGTTGAGCACGCGCACCCGTCGCCCAGCTTTAGCGACCGGCATCCACTCGCGCGGCTGACCAGACACCAATTCGTTTGTTTCAATGCCGAAATAGGACAGGGCTTTGGGATGCGTCATCCAGCGATTGAGGGCGTTGGGCAAGGCATCGGGTCCACCCGCCGGCCACGATTGCACATCGATCCGGATTGGCAGGTATTGGCCATTGTTGTCGGATGCGTAGGCAAAGCTCACCGACTGAATTGATTTCAGATTTGAGACCGTTTTGGTGGTGCCAGCCGAATTGAGCATGCGGGTTCCCAAGGGGAAGAGCAACGCGGCAAGAATGGCGAGAATGGCGATGACTACCAGCAACTCAACCAGCGTGAAGGCCAGAGAGGGGAATAAAGATTGCGGAGGGGGGGATACTTCAAGGGAGTGCATGAAAAACGAAGGGATAGCAGGCACAAAGAAAATATCATGAAGAATCCGCGCATGGATTCAAGGAAACAGGATTTGCTGAAGATTCAGTTCGATAGGAGATTTCCCCTTGCCACGAAAAAGAAATTGCATGGCTCCGATGTCTTCACCTTCGGAGAGTCCCCCATTTTCCTGCTCAGAGGGGGTTCCGTAAGGAGTTGTTGCTGGGAATTCAATTCCCTCGCCCTCATTCAGCCCGGCAAGGGGAAAGTCGTAGAAATCTGCACGGCTCCAGTCCTTTGAAACCAGACGCAGACGGAGCACAAGCTCCTCGTTGGCAGATGAGCCACCGGCCACAATGACCAGCGGTTTGTTGCTGGGTTCCGTCCCCGGGAAGGTCG
Organism: Terrimicrobiaceae bacterium; assembly: GCA_041737265.1. Lineage (GTDB taxonomy): Bacteria > Verrucomicrobiota > Verrucomicrobiia > Chthoniobacterales > Terrimicrobiaceae > JBGSSC01. The sequence continues at coordinate 7,910 of JBGSSC010000131.1, forward strand.
GTTTCGCAACCTGCCAACCGCACTTCCAAAAGTTGGGTGCATTCACTAGCAGCGCCTCACCCTCAAACTCAAGAGTCATTTCTCCGGTGGCAAATTTCAGAGGCTCGACGGAACCAATGCTTACGAAAGAGAGTGATTCTGCCGCGTGTGACATAAGGGGCAAGACAAGGACAGCCACCAGGGAGGGGAGAATTTTCATCGTCCTTCGAATTTATTTCACCTTTAGCCCATCGTCTTTTCAAAATCTGAGCAAACAGTTGCTCGGGATGCTTACCATTGGGCCAGAGTGATCGCGTGGACCAGAGGAGTAATAGGTTGCAGCCGTCCTGGATTGCGGAGTTCCCCGAAATTCGGTAACGAGCAGTGTTCCGCCATATCCCAGACTTCAAAGCATGAAGCCATTCTTCCAACAGCCTGCAATTTTTCAATCCGGTATCGTTTTCGAAGCGCATGAACCTTTCTAAACGCAGGATATTGATCACCGATTTCGGTGCGATCGGCAATGGCGTCGCCGATTGCACCTCAGCTTTTCAAGCGGCGGTGGACCGCGCAGCGGCGAACACCTCCACCCATGGCGGAACGGTTCTGGTCCCGCCAGGCGACTGGCTCAGCGGATCAATCATTCTGCGCTCGGGAGTGAATCTGCATTTGCAGGATGGTGCGACGTTGCGGGCTGGCGGCGACCCCGGCCTTTTTCCTTACCACGAGCATCGCGTGCGCTCGCGGATGGATGTCTTCCCCCGTCGCGCGCTTTTTTTTGGCAATGATCTTGAGGAGATTTCCTTCACAGGGGGCGGAACGATCGAGGCCGGTGGTGGGCACAAGGCATTTCAGGACGGGGTCGGCGACAGCCCGGACCGCCCGTATGGACTGCATCTGGTGGGTTGCCGGAAAATCAGGATCGAGGGCCTCACTTGGCGCGATTCCGCGTATTGGATGATGAGGTTTTTCCAATGCCGAGAAATCCATTTACGGAATCTCACGGTGTTCAATCATTGCAACATCAACAATGACGGAATTGACATCGACAGCTCAGAGGACGTGGAGATTGAGGGGTGTCGTGTCGACAGTTCGGACGACGGGATTGTGGTGAAATCCGAGAGTCCCCGGCTTTGCCGTCGTGTGAGGGTCCGGCGCTGTGTTGTGTCTTCCCATGCCTCGGCGCTTAAGCTCGGGACTGGTTCGGTCGGGGGATTTGAGGACATCGCGTTCGAGGACTGCGAGATCCGTCCCTCGGAATCCACCCGAATGCATCATATTTTTGGATATTGGAAGGGGATGACCGGCGTTGATATCGCAGAGGTCGATGGTGGCATCGCCCGGAAGATTGCTTTCCGCCGGATCCAAATGTGCGGTGTGGCCAACCCGGTTTTTGTGCGGCTGGGGAACCGTCACTCAACAATCTCGATTCCCTCGAACCGCCGGCCTGAGGAGGCTGGCCCCGCGCTGGCCCCCGTGGGACCGGGATGCCTTGAAGATCTGGAATTCTCCGACCTCGATGCAACCGAGGCGGGTCCCTTTCCCGTTGTGATTTCCGGCTATGAGGGACATCCCATCCGGAACGTTGTGCTCAGAAATATCAAGATTGCTTGCCGGCTGTGGGAAGAACCGGACGGATGGAATCGAAAACCTGATTGGAATCCTGCCGCCTATCCCTGCGTGCATTTGCTGGCGAATGGCGGATGTCTGCCTGCGAGCGGGGTGCTGCTGCGACATGTCGAAGGCGTTGAATTGGACGGTTTAGTCATCGACGTCGATCCCCGGGATCCTAGAGAAGGCATGGTCTTTGAATTCACCGATCAACCTGAAAGTTCCTTCCCATAAAAACGATCCCCGATTTGGTATTTGCGGAGCGTTCCGGTCGGGCGCTGCAACTTGATCTCTTGCTGCCAGCGAAGACCCCCGCTCCGCTCATCGCAATTATTCATGGCGGTGGCTGGAAGGAGGGCAACCGCAAAGACGAGGGGTTGGAATGGCTCGTTGGTTACGGCTATGCGGTAGCGCGGATCGAATACCGCTTTAGCTGGGAAGCAACGTTTCCTGCACAGATCGAGGATTGCCGGGTTGCACTAGACTGGCTGCTGAGGCACGATGCAAAGTACGGTTTCACGAGCGACAGGCCGAGCGTTGTGGGAACTTCCGCTGGCGGTATGCTGGCTCTCCTTCTCGCGACTGAGGGACTGGTTCGGTCCGCAGTAGCCTATTGTGCACCGTGTGATTTTGTCCTCCGCACAAAATCCCAGCCGCATTTGACTGAGCTGCCAGGCGGCACCGTGTATGACTTGCTGGGGGGACCGGTCACCTCAAATCTGGCCCTTGCCAGGCAAGCCAGCCCGTCCTGTCGCGCCAGCATCTCCTGCGCCCCGGTGCTGCTGATCCACGGAACCGCTGACTCACAGGTCATGCACGATCAGCCACTTTCATTTTTGGCTGCGGGCCTGAAAGCCGGTGCTGATGTTTCATTCCTCACGGTCCCCGATGCAGCGCATTGCGGCCCGCTGTATCACCAAGATTGGGTGAAAGCCCATATCATGGAGTTTTTGCATCATCACTCGACCCGTTCTTTGCAAGGTCCGACCAGCCCATGAAACTCGGCTCCCATTTTTGTGCGCCGTTTGCCTGCTGGGCTGATTGCTGGTGGATTGTCGGCGAACATTTGGAAATGGTCGTGGCCCCGGCGGTGAACCGGATTGTAAAATTCGGGCCACGCAGCGGTAACAATCTGCTCTGGATCGATCCCGATGCAGTGCGTGGGCCGGCGATGCCCTGGCTCAACTGGGGTGGCGAAAAACTCTGGTTCTGGCCACAGGATCGCTGGCCGGAACTTGGGTGCGACTGGCCGCCACCTATGGATCCCGGATTGCCAGGAGAGATTTCTTTGGACAGGGATGGTCTGTTGTGGCGGATCCCGGCCTTCGGAGGCTTGCCCGGGGTGCGCCGCAAAATCCAGATCGAACCTGGAGGGCTGACCATCGAGGTCCGGAGCTGTTGGGAATGCTCCGCAAGCCCCACCGATTTTGTTCTTTGGAGCATCACACAGGTTCCGGCCCCCAGCCGTGTGTGCGTACGGGGCGCGCGGGGAGATTGGCATTGGATGGGCAAGCCGTGCCCCTCCACACCGGTCTTGGTGGATGACGGTTGGGATTGGGTGCCAGATGACGCTTTGTCCGCGAAATGTGGCTTCGCAGCCGAGGCCCTCCTGGCGGGGGGTTTGCACTTGGAAAGCGGTGCGGCATGCGATGAGATCACCTTCCCCGTTCTCGACTGGCGGACCTCGGGGGCCCAGGTTTTTTTCGACACACCCGCCCCAGAACTACGCCCGCCGCATTTGCCCCGCTATGCGGAACTGGAGTGGCTTGCTCCAGCAGCACGCGAAACGCTCACAGTGCGCTGGTCGATGGATTGTTCATGAGGTTAGTTGGATTCCGACGGTGGCAATGACGGCTCGACCCATCCCCCCCAGATCGTGAGATCGTCAACCCAAACCATCTTGGACTCCTTGTCCGTTGGCTCGTAGTAGAGCTTGGCCGGTGCGATTTTGCAGGAACCTCCGTCCTCGGTCGTCGGCAGATCATGAAAATCAAAAACCGGATTGCCATCCACCCAGACTTTAACTCGCCCTTTTTCCGTGTCGCGCTTAAGACAATAATGGACATTGAACCATCGCCCGCGCGGCAGCGCAAAGTCATTGATCCGACCCAGAACGAATTGCTCGTGCTGAGGACCTTTTCGACCTCCAAGGGAGATGTTGAATTCAGGCTTTGTGATATCTGGCTGACCCAACATCAGGCGGAGGTAACTCCACCGTTTGCCGCTTTTGTCCGATACTTCCTCGGATGCCAGCACACAAAATTCCATCCAGTTCCAGTCGATCCCCGGCGCTTGCAGAGCAAAGTCTTCGGGGAGGCGCAGCCAAACGGAAACTGAAAATTCCTTTGCGATATCGTCAGGTGGCCAGACATTGAATTCGCTTCTCCGGCTTTTTTCGATGTCTGACAACTCAAGCAACAGAACCCGCTTCCCGCTGCGTGCACCTTTGTCAACGATCCAGGCGGAGGCGCCCCCTTCCCCACTCCCCCGACCGCCATCCTCGCGATGCCGTGCGGCAAACTCGAACCAGTTCTTGAGAGGCAGGTCCAGGCGCTGAGGATCCACAAAGGTTTCAGTTTCAAAACTTGTTGAAAGGACCGGCGCGGCCATAGCGGCAGAACCGACAGCCGTAAAGACTGCCAAGGTAATGATAGCAAGAGGTATGCCGGGGATTTTCATCGGGGATACTGATCACTCGGCACATGAGCACGCAGGCGTTCGCGGGTGATGAGGCCATCCATCAGATCGCGCGGGTAATCCTTCCAACGGATTGTGGTCCTGGACTCAAGGCCGAGTTCGTCCCAATCCTTTGCGGCGGTCATGCGGGCTTCGAATTGAAAGTGCGCCCCGCCGGAGGTGTCGGTGATGAACCATCCATAATCGCGAAGCGCCACAGCAATAGCGCGTGCGGCCCGCCGGGTGGCTGCAGGCAATTCTTCGGGCAGCCCCGCAATCCACGCATCGATCTCCTCATCGCTCACCGCGAGACTGAACCGCATGCCCTCCGGGATTCCGGGTTGGCTACGGTTCTTGTAGCTTTCCAGCTTGGTGGCCGGTGGGACAAAGAATGTCCCATCCGGATTCTTGACCGGCATCGAGAGGGCATGGCGGATTATGCCTTCGCGGATTTCGTGCGGACGGACCAGCATGGCGAGGTATTGGATGCCAATGCCTCGGGAAGGACGGAATCCGTTTACCTTGGTACGGTAGTCGCCGGGGTCGCTGCCGTCACCAGCTTCCTCGCCTTTTTGGACCAAGTTGCCATTGGTAGCGTGGATCGTCTTCCCATCGAAGTCCACCTGCCAAAGGTTCCACTCGTGCCCGGTGCCGGGATCGAGAATGATAATCTGGGCATCCGAGCCTGGCGGTGCCTTCCACTCCGGGTTCCATGGCATCTTCCTGCCATTGAGGTTTGTTTTCCATTTTGTGCGGACCGGGAACTCCCCACTGGCTGCGGCCACTTCATAGACCGGATACGTGTAGTCGTCAAAGGTCAGATTAAAATTGCCTGGTCGGTCTGCCGTGGCGCCATTCCAAAGGAGGTCGCAGTAATATGCGGATTCCTGATGTAGTGGGATGTCGGTGACGGGAACATTCCAAGGCGCATTGGCCCCGTAAGGGCGTCCGTTGCCAAAAGCATTTGAGACGAGCACGGTGGCAAGAACAAGGAGTGCTAAATGCCTTTTCATTTCTTTGCCGGACCGGAACAGCGTTCGAAGCCGGGCTCAGAGCTCCCTCGATGCGGATGGCGGTGATGGATAAAATCGCGATGGAAGGCGAGTGCCTGCTCGCGGGTTTTCGCGGTGTAGCCGCAGTGTTGGCAATAGAGCTCGCCGCCGTCCTCTGGGTCGAAATGAAGGAAGACGGGATCGATCTCGCGCGCGAAGCAGGCCGGGCAGATCAGTGGCTTTTCAGAGGGAGAGTTTCGAGGCATAGAGCGGTGGGTTGGTCAAAGGGGAAATCAAGTTGCAAACGGAAAGATGGCGAGAAGACCGTTCCGTCTGCAAGGTGGGCGCCAGCGGATGGGGTGAGTGAGGAGAGACGGAGTGCGATGTCGAGGCGATGGATTTCGGCGGCAGCCCACGACCCCTCTGGCAGGGCAATGGAATTTCCCGAATACGAGACCACAAGTCCTACCCCCTCCGCGCGCAGAATCGTCCCGCGCTGGTCTTCCGGGTATTCGGTCGTTCCGGCGCGTCCAAGAAACACTTCGCTCAAGCGCAAGGCGGCGGAATCGCCATCATGCTCAACTAATTTTCTCCGGATGATGATCACAGAATCGGCGGAGAGTTCCCATTCAGATTCGATCACGACGGTCCTGTCGCCGAGTTGATAGCGGGCCGGGCGGGCACGGACGATCCATCGCCCGTCCCCATTGGGCTCGATATCTGTGCGCAGGCGCCGGTCGCAGAGGCTGGCGGAATAGGTTCCGTCGGTGATTGTGGCGTGCTGCGAGGTGTTCCAATGACCGCCGGTGTGTTCGGAACTTATCAGAAATGGCGCATTGCCATTCCAAAGGCACGGCGACTCCGGTCCGAGGTCGAGGTTGACGCGGCCGTCGTAAGGACGGAAATCAACGAGCGCGCCGCCGCGGGCCATATCGAACGCCGAGCGGTGGTGCGCGTTTGCGAGCCAGATCACCTCGCGTTTGGATTGGCCAAGTTCATCATGCCATTGGCAGAGCGTGGCGTTGCCAGGCGCTACGCGTGCGCGGAATTCGCGGCCAAATTCATCCATCGTCACATTGCGCATCGCGCCGTCCTCCTCACGGGCCTTGAGATATTCGAGGGTTTCTGTGTAAAGAGCGCGAACATCTTCCTCGCGTTCAACGCACCAGTGGTTGCCGAGCAACCACGGACTGCTCACAAAGAGATTGACGTAGCTCCAGTCGTTGAGTTCCGCCTGACGTTCCCACGCCTTGAAAAACCTAAAAAGATACGGGCATTCCGCACCCTCGTTAATGCGAGCGCGGAAGACGTTGCCTGGATGACTCGCAAACCAGTCGTCCCGACTCGAGAGGGCCATGATCATGTCTCGGTTGAGGTGCGGGATAGCCACGATGTCGATTGCCTCTTCCTCATCGCGGGCCGGAGCCAGCGCGTTCGCTTGCGACGGAAAGTACGGATTCCACGGACCGCCGTCGGAAAACAGAAGCCAGTTCCTGTTATTGCCGTAATACATTTTGACCCCCTCCTCGAAACAACTCGTGATGGCTGTCTTGATCGTTGGGTGACGGTTTTGGATCTCGCGCAGAGTCCACGCATCGATGATGTAGCCGCCGATGCTGGCGGGAAGATGCCCTAACCGTTTGCTGAATTCTTCCACCATCTCATCAATGAGCGCGATCCGCTTTTCGCGCGGCCAGAGCCAGAGGACGGGCTCGCGAACCCCGTATTTCTCAAGGATCCGGGGGCTCCTCAGCTCATGTAGATGAAGTCCCAGCTCGTCGCCCGGCCCCCGCCATGCCTCCGCTTCGGACAGGGCCTTGGAGTCAAAGAGCACGGGATAAGTGAGCAGTGTGGTTGTGCGCAAGTCGAGACGTCGAGCCTCCGCCCACTGAAAGTTCAAGGCCTCTCGAGAAGACGCCGCAGAGTCCAGACGATGCACGACATTGGTGAACAACATGGGAGGACCAATTTCGCCTAACTGGTCCTTAAGTCCAAGTCGCTCAGCTGCGCAACGTGTTACGCGGGGAGGGCTCCAGGTACGAGGTTACTCCTTTGGGCAGTTTTGCGAAAAAGGCAACAGTTTGCGCAGTCGCGCAAGTGGTATTTTCCCGGCGCAGGTTGAAAATCTCCTGAGAATCGTTGAATGCCCGAACTCTTCTATGCATCCCACGCAAGTTTTTTTGCATAACCCATGCGCCCTGCGAGTCGAATATCGCCTTGATGACCAGAGGCTGACTTTATGGTGGTCGCCGGGGGCTGGAGAGTCATTTGATGCCGTGGAGCGAAATTATTCGAACCGTGACGACCATCTGGAAGTGTTTGACGCGATCCACATTCCCGGGTGCGACAAGGAATCCTTCGAGCGCTGCGATTACGATCCCTACCACGTCGTTCTTCACTTCAAGGAGCAGGTGCTGCATCTGGCGGTGGCGGTGGACGAGGCCATTCTTCTTCTATGGGGCGAGAAGCCTCAGCGCGTGACTTTCAAGACTCACCGCCATGATCTGGCGATAGAGGAAAGCGAGACCTCGTTTGTGGTGAGCCACAAAGAGCCTACGCACCACTTCGAGTTTGCGGCACGCACTACGCGGCCGGGACAGTTTCGTCATTCTTACTTCCACGGTCCCCATGCCAGTCGCTATGCGGAGGCGGTGCTTGGCCCCGGCGTCCCGCTCGCCATCGGAGTCGGGCTGGTGGGGAGTGGAATTGGCGCGAGGCTGGGACGGAACCTTTATCCAGGGTCCATTCTTGAGGCGGCCAATGCCGCGCTGAACGACTCCTGCGCCCAGGGCAGGGTTCACATGCCCGACCATCCTGGCCTCGAATCCCTGCGTGACAAAATGGTGAGAGGGCTGCACTCGATGATTGATGACAGCGGGGCCATGCGGGCCTCGATCAAGGCCATTTATTATCTCATCTGGGTGCGCGACGCAGGGTTCTGTTTTCCGTATCAAGCGGCCGCCGGCTGGACACACAGGCTTCCCGAGCTCTGCCAACTTTTACTGACGAACCCGACCACGGCGCGCGGCGACGGCATCCCGGGGGGACGGATGTTTGCCCAGCTCGTGAACAAGGACTACGGGAAATACGAGGAGGACGGAATTTTTTATGTGCTCTGGGTGGTGTTCACGCACTGGACCCAGACCGGTGACGCAGCGTTTGTGAGCGACGAAAATCTTTCCCTTCTTGATGAGGCGATGGACTGGGTCGAGCGCTATATTTTTGACCGTGAGCGAGGGCTTTTTGGCCAGCATTTCGCCGATGAGACCCCGGCAGTTGGAGCGCGGGACGACGAATGGGATTACGCGATCGGGAAGCCAGGTAAATCGGAGAGACCGACCTTTGACGGCATACCGATCAGCCGATTTTACGACACTTACATCAACGTCCTCATGCATTCGGCCTGGACGATGCTTGCGGCGATCACCGACGGCGACAAATCCGATACCTACACTGCCAAGGCGACCGCGCTGTGGAAAAAAATAAAACCTTTTTTTGATACCCGCACGAACGGACTCCCCCAATACGGCGAGCTCTTGCTTGCAGACGGTCGCCGCGTCGTCTGTCCCCCGTGGAAGTTGGAATGCACAACCGTGTATGTTTGGGCGCTCTCCATCCCATCCTTTGTGCCAGTGGATGACTGGGACGACATCCGGGCCGGACTTCTCAAGCACATCATGGCTCAGCCCACGCTTTTCTGGATCAACGGCCTCTGCTCGACGATCGCTAGCGTGGATCCAATTTGCCATCGCGAAGCCGATTTGCTTGCCGCGCTGGAAATGATTCGCTCGGAAGCCGAGACCCCGGGTCCGTTTCTGCCGATGGGCGGGGCGATGCCCGAGAAGCTCGGCGCGCCGCAGGGGAACCTTTACCATGACATCCGGCCACAGGGCTTTGCCATGGGCGCATTCCTCGGCGCGCTCACGTCGCTCGGCATCCGCCGCCTCCCCCACGGGCTTGCAGTCCGTCCAACAGCCGCCATCGCTGGGATCGAAAGCTATCCATGGCGCGGAAAGTCTCTGCGTTTTGAATTCGCAGGGGCGACCACCCACCCGGCGCTTGAAATCAATGGTCAACGCATCCCCGGAACCCTGCAAATCCCGGAGGATACGCTGAATAACATCGAACCGATGGTTCGCACTGTGGACGGCGGAGATGGGCTCCTCCTCGTGCGATCAACGATCCGGTTGGAATCAGTCACGGAATGCGATGAGTTTGTCATCTACACGGGGGTGGCCTACGGTCTTTCCGAGATGACCTTCAGTCGCTCTCCCACCACCATCCTCACAAACGCTAGCGGTTCCCCAATTCCCCACTCCCTTTCGGAAGGCTCCGGATTGCACCATCTTCGCTTCACCTTCAAAGGCAGCTTTGTCGCACGGATGGAGGGATGAGCTGCTTGATTGAGCTTGAGAAATGCGAATTGCTTTTGCGTTCCGACCCGCCGCTCTTCGAGAGCGCCAATTTTGCAGTGACCCTTCAGAGGAATCTGTAGCGAAAACGGCAAACCCCGGTTCTCACAAGAACCGGGGTTTGCTCCCCCCAAAGTGAGCTGAAAACCTCCGACTTAGAAAGACCGGCGGCG
>JBGSSC010000236.1:0-4596 GCA_041737265.1 Terrimicrobiaceae bacterium
AGCGTTACGAACCAAGTAGTGGATTTAAATGGGGGCAACTTCACCATCGCCAACTGGACCATCGGGTCCTCGACGGCTTATTCTCTTTCGAACGGCACGTTGAACCTGGCCGGGGCGGGGGCGAACGCCGGTTCTACCGGGGAAGTTTCTATTGCCGCTAATCTAAACCTTGGAGGGGGGCAGAGAATCTTCACTGTTAGCAACGGAAACGTGACATTCTCTGGTAACATCAGCGGTGTTGGAGGAAGCATGTATATCCAACCCGGCGGGACAGGCTATGCCGAGTTGTCTGGAAACAATACCTTTACTGGAGGAGTGATCCTGAATCGGGAAAACCTACGGATCGGATCGGACACAGCTCTTGGAGAGGGGCTATTCACCATGGGGGCGAATGCCGTTAACAATTTTCCAAGAGTATCTTCAACGAGCACCACCGCCAGAAATCTCACAAATAATGTGGCCTTGGATCGCGCAACCGTCCAATTCGGTGACGTGACTCGAAATGGAAAACTGACCTTTGCAGGCACGGCGATTTTAAATACTGCGAGTACTAAAATTACCGTCCTGAGCGACGTGGAATTTTCGGGCGGTTTACAAGCCGGTCTTTCGGACACTACCCTCATCATCAAGGGCAATGCTTCGGCCGGAACCGGCTTTATGACGTTGGGGGCTTCCTCCAACCGGACCGCGATCACAGTCATTGGAGATACTGATAACACCTACGGCACGGTTCGGCTCAAAGCATCCAACGCGCTCGGCTCTGGGGACATTCAGCTGGGTTCCGGTCGTGGTCGTTTGGAGCTCGAAGGAGGAATCTCGATGATCAACAACGTCTCGATTGTGAATTCTGCTGAGGGTGGCACATTTATTACCAGTCTCTCGGGCAACAACTCGATATCCGGAAGCGTTAAAATCAACGCTAACCTCACTAGCGTCACCAGCAGCATCGCTGTTAATCAGGATACTCTTACCCTTTCTGGAGGAATGACTGGATTTACCACAAATTCAACAAACCTGTTTGAGAAAGTTGGAGCAGGCACGCTGAGTCTGACGGGTGCCACCGATACCGGAATTATCGGTCTTCGCATCGATGATGGTGCTCTGCGGGTGAACGGAACCAGTCTGACAGCTGCGCAACGGGTGCAATTTGTCGGCACCGGCTCCGAGGCTCCGGTTCTGGAGACGAGTGGAACTTTTTCCCGAAATTTGGGTAATACTGCGGGAACAGTGGGCTGGTTCGACAGTACAAGAAACGGCGGCTTCGCTGCCAACGGTGGAACGCTTGATGTGCAACTCAATGGCGGCACAGGTACCATGTCGTGGGCGGGCACCGGCAATTTTCTCGGGGCCACGGGGACAATGGTTCTGAATTCCACGACAGCGAACAACCGCGTGGACTTCCAGAACGGCATCAACCTGAACGTGGCCACCCGCACGGTCAACGTGCTGGACAACGTGAACTCGACAGCAGACTTCGCGCGGATTTCCGGTGTGATTTCGGGCACGGGTGCAAGCGTATTGAACAAGACAGGTGCCGGGGTCCTCGAATTGACCGGCAACAACACCTATGCAGGGGGAACGACGATAACCGCCGGCACCCTCCTTGTGAACAACGTGGCGGGAAGCGGCACCGGGGCGGGGTTGGTCAATGTATCTTCCGATGCGGCGATTGGCGGCAACGGAACGATCGGCGGAGATTTGACCTTGGCCAGCGGGGCATTGTTCGCCTTTGACACCGCCTATACTCTGACTCTGACCGGCACGCTGACTCTTGACAGCTCGTTTGGTGTTGCCAGCCTTCGCAACACATCGGGCGGGACCATCGACTGGGGACTCATCGGTGATGGCACCTACACGCTTCTTGAAACATCGTTTGTCTTTACTAGTGGCAACATCAGCAACTTTGGGAGCGGGAGTGCCTACGACATCGGCGGAGGCCGCAGTGCCTACTTTGCGAATGGGAGTTTGGACTTGGTGGTTATTCCGGAACCGGGTGTTGCCTGGCTTTTTCTCACCGCCGGCGGTATGCTCTGGATGCGGCGCCGGAGCAGGAAATCCTCTACCTTCTAATTGACCAGACCGCGGGGATGCAGCATGAAGTCGCAGCACGTCATGCGGTCATGCGGCTGTAGGGAACTCAGGCGATGCAGGAATGCGGGCGCCTGTGGGTTCAGCTTGGTTGAGGTCGTTCTCGCGTTGGGGGTTGCGACGTTTGCAATCATTGGAATCTTTGCCATCACACAGACCGGATTGGTGTCGTTTCGGGATTCTCAGAACGAGAGCGTGGGAGTATCCATTGGTCAGCAAGTGCTCTCTCAATACATGCTGGCTCGCTACGACGCGGTGGCGACATCGCGTCCGGTCACCAATTTTTACGATGTAAGGGGCCTTGAGGCCGCCACGAATTCCACAAATGCAATCTACCGGAGTGTGTCCGGGATTTCAGCGGCCACCGGGCTTTCTTCAACAACCAACAACCTCCTGCGATTGCAGGTCGAGATCACCAGTCCCTCGCAGCCTTATTGGAAAAAATCGTTTGTTTCATTCATTGCCCGCCAAGGCGAGGATCTCCCGTGAGTTCTCAGTGCAAGCGGTCCGGTGATGACCCCGGGGTAAACGCTCATGCTCCCTTTATCGCGCAGCAATTACGCTTGCGGAGCCACGTCCCTGCCAAGGGGTTTACTGTGCTGGAGGTTCTTGTCAGCACGGTCATTCTTGCGATGATTGTCTTGTTGCTTGCAACGATTACTGACCGCATGAGCGACATCTGGCGCCGTACCACCGGCTCGATCATCCAGTGGCAGTCGGCTCGCACAGGATTTGAAGCCATGAACCGCCGGATCAGCCAGGCAACACTCAACACCACTTGGGCCTATTACGACGGCGAACGCGGCACAGGGAACCTTACCACCACCGACCCGAAAAGTTATGGTCGTTCCTCCGATTTGCACTTTCTTTCCGGCCCTGCCGCATCCCTCATCCCCGCAATCCCCAATACCACAACCCAGGCAATATTTTTCCAAGCTCCCCTCGGAAGGAGCAACGCGGACGAGACCCGTGGTCTCCCCCAGATCCTGAATGGCTGTGGATTCTTCGTGCAGTTGAACGACAGCGCGGACTTCCGTCCGGCCGCGGCCATTCTGCAGTCCATTCCGGGCACACGCCGGTTCCGGCTGATGGAGGCTATTCAAGATTCCTCGAAACTTGCTGTGTCGGCGACTGCGGGTTCGGGCTGGGTTGCTGGCATCGCCGGAGAGGCCCGGCCGTTGGCAGAAAATGTGATCGCGTTGATCGTCCAGCCCCGCTACTCGCGCTTCGATACCTCGGACTCCGGTTTGCTGGCACCCAACTACCTCTATGATTCGCGGGAAAGTCGTGCGTTTTCTTCTCCGGACATTGAAGGAAACACGCTCCACCAATTGCCACCTTTGTTGCAGATTTCCATGGTTGCCATCGACGAGCGTTCTGCCACCCGCCTTGAAAGCAAGGGACTCAGTGCCTCCGATCTCTTCGATGGCGCTCCATTCACCGAGTCGGCTGACTACGCCGATGACATGCGGCGGCTTGAGGACAATCTCAAAGACGCCGGGCTCGATTATCGCGTGTTTTCGTCAACCATTATCGTCCGGGGGGCAAAGTGGAGCGGGGACTAAACAAATCAATCCGCTCGGCGCGGGAGCGCGCCTTTTCTCTTATCGAGATTCTGGTCGTTGTGGCCCTTGTGGTGATCCTTTCGGTTCTGACAATTCCCGCCCTCACTTCAACTCAGAGCGCCCTCGAAATCACCCGCGCAGCACAGGGCCTTTCCGACTCGCTCAACCTTGCCCGACAGACAGCTCTCGCCCGTAATCGCACGGTCACACTGCGATTCTTCCGCAATGTGGGCGAAACCAACTTCAACGCTTACCAAATCGCTCTCATCCAGGACGACGGAGCCGAGGAACCCCGCCGACTGACCCGCCTGCCCCAAGGAGTCGTCCTTTCAGGCAATGCCGCCCATTCCGCCGGCTTCTCCATCACAGGAAATACGAACCTCCAGAGCGGACAGCAGGTGGACTACTCGGAACTCCGGTTCCGCAGGGACGGCTCCGCTGATCTTGGCTCCGCGGACGATTGGTTTGTCAGCATCGTGCGCGAAAAGGACGCCAAGGAGGATGTTCCCGTGAACTTCGTGGCCGTTCTCGTTGAACCATCCAGCGGCACAACCCGCATCTTCCGCCCCTAATCCGGCTGGGGAAGGGGCCATGAGCTGGCTTGTTGGCAAGGGGAGCCGGTGAGAAATAACCGCCGTCGCTGCCGGATTAGAAGATTTTGCTGAGCAAAATCAGGCAGAATAATGACCGGGCACCGCCCTCCATTGAGCCATTGATGAAGTTTCCTCCGATGGCTTTTATTCTTGCAGCCTTGGCTTCCTTCTCTTCCCTTGTGTGAGGATTTGTTTCCTGCCGAAAAACCAAGTGCTCTTTTCGCGGGATTTCATTGGTAAAGGCCTAATATTCCTGTTTATTTTCATTTATGATGGGTGAGCATGAACAAGGAACCCCGGGGGGTGCATCTCCGGAGGTTGCAGGGCTGCTCGTTGAAGAGAGCCACCTG